>NZ_JBFUFF010000026.1:0-89799 GCF_056403555.1 Rhizobium sp. P2_G2 | reverse complement strand
CCATTCACGTGGATATTCAATAAATACTGCCTGATACAGGCGAAATATAGTTAAAATTCGCTTATACATAATATACCTCGTGCATATTTTCGGTACTCCCGAGCATAAAAAATGTCAAATCGAGCCGTTACTTTCGTTTCCGCAAGATGCAACCATTCGGAATTCTCACCCATATCTACCATACCAAAAGTCTTGATATTGTTGTTTGTCAAATTTGCCAGTCCAATTAAGCATATGAGAATATACTCTTTGCGCTTCGGCACAACCTCTGGCATCACACTATTGTTGTTAGGGGCACTACGATGACTATCTATGTCGATAAAGAAGCGCGCGCCGGCTTCAAGCAAGGCCTGGTTTCCACGATCCTTTCGGACAATCAGCTTACGCGCGAACAGCTGCTCGGGCGGCTGCTCGGATTTTTCGAGGATTGCCTTGCCGAACTGGTCGACGAAGGCCAGCTCAACGTGACGCCAGCGGCCACGGGCGAAAGTCATATGGACATATTCTCGGCCCTGAGGCGGCATTAACGCGCGCCGCAATTTCCGGAATTCGCTGCTTGCGCTGTTTATTCCTGCGCATGGCCTTGTCCTGAAACCGGTGATCAATTTCGAGACGTGTGCGGTCATTTTCCGCTTCGGGTGATCACGCCCCACAGCGTAGGCCAATGTGCTGTTTCCCGTCGAACGGAACATCCGTCTCAGGAGAGAATTCTTCTCGGGAAGGAGATGAGACATGGCAACCGAGACATTGGTGAATGTGCCAGGCGACGAGCGCAACATATCCGAGCCCGCAACGCTGGAGCTTAACGAAGTAATCGATGAAGCGGTCGCGGCCGGCTTCGATGAAGAAATGGTTTTGGAGGCGCTGCAGACGGCACTCCAATCACGGCGTGACGCCGCAGGTCTGCAGCGTTCGGCCGATCCTGCCCCAGCCGAGAAAGCCATGCCGCGGTCATTGCTCGATGCGCTCAGGGACGCCCAGCGGGCCGCCTTGGATGAAGGAAACGAGCGGATCACCTACCTTCTCGGCCTGGCGCTTGACGAGGCAAAGGCGCCCCGGGCGTGACGATGACAAAGGCAGAAGCGAGCATGGTTTTCAGAACCATGTCATGGCCATCTTCCCCGGTTTAGTTGTGACAGCCGAAACGAGAAGAAGTTTAAGTGTTACGAAAGTAGAGCGCACTCTATCGTGCAAATTAGACTTTAGTTCTATTATTGAGATGGGTCAAAGGAAAGCATGGGCATTTCCTTATCAAGCAGCCGCCCATACCCCTACGATGGGCACCGGACGCGGTTTGCCCTACCGAGTGGCCCCCCTCGGCCATTGCCCGGCTCCTGCCGGGCCGTCCGCGTCAAGATCAAGCCGCGCGGCTGTCGTTTGAACGGTCCGCAATCATGCGATACTAAGAATATCGTAATTCAATCCCTCATTGAGAATCTTGGCGCGAACGGCGGCTTTTATCGGCAATCTAAGGTCACTCTTAACTGTCGCGGAATAAGATCGCGGCAATATGATTGCAAACCGATAGTGGCAATCTGCCGGGTTTCACCGTTCTTGCAGTGATTCCTTGACCTCGGGGCGGCCACAAGATCGAGAAGGTGTATCCGATGAACGCAGATCAGAGTTTGGTCACTGATCATCAGGGCATTTTGATCGCAAGCGATATCGCTGCGCATTCCGACCTCATCAACCGCTCCCTCTTGGGCTACAACCCGAAGCTTATCGCGGCACGCGAAGACCTCGAAGCTTTGGATGCAGCCGAGGCGCATTGCCGGCCCGAACTCATTATCCTCGACCTGGCCTTTGCGGGAACGAGCGGCGTTGAAATCTGCCGAGAATTCAGAGCCAACGCGGCGACATCCGAAATATCCGTGATCTTGGTGACGCCTGCCGGCGATCTTGAAAGCCGTTTGTCCGGTTTCGCCGCAGGCGCGGTCGATTGTATCGAGAGCACGATTCATCCGGAAGAGTTCCGCGCCCGTGTCGCTGTCCAACTTGCCCTGAGCGCCGGGCGCAGGCAGCTTCGCGAGCGTAATGAACAGCTTCACACTGCACTTGCCTGTATCGGACAGGGTGTCTGTCTTTTCGATGCTGCGGGCAAGTTGATCTTGTCCAACAATCGTTATGCTGAGGTCTATGGACTCCAGCCGTCGGTCATCCATCCCGGACAGACACTCGAGGAAATCCTGAAGCTGCGGCACGGCGTGGATGCCGTTCCCGCGATATCACAGTCGGACTATCTCCGTTGGGCTGAAGCGACGAATGCCGGCGACGCCCCGCAAGTCTGGATCAAGGAACTGAAATCCGGCAAGATCATTCGCGGCTATCATCAAAAAACGAAAGAGGGCGGCTGGGTATCCAGCCACGAAGACATAACCCAGGCCTGGCAAGCCGAAAGAGCGCTTGCCGAGGCGCATGCACAGGCGGAGCGCGCCGAGCAGGAGGCGCGCGCTGCGCATGCCCGTCTGCTGGCCGCATTCGAAGTCGTTCCGGAAGGTCTGGCGTTGTTCGACGCAGAAGACCGCTTCGTTTTGTGGAATCGCCGCTACGAGCAACTCTATTTGGAAAACGGCGAGCGGCTCGCGATCGGGATGCATTTCGAAGACAGACTTCGTGACGGGCTAAAGCATGGCCAATATCCCGAGGCGGTCGACCGCGAGGAGGAGTGGCTCGCCGAGCGGCTGGCGCGACATGCCGCGCCGCAAAGCACCCACGAACAGCGCCTGCCGGGAAACCGCTGGGTACGGATTGAGGAGCGCCGGATTTCGGAAGGCGGCAGCGTCGGTATCCGCGTCGACATAACCGATCTCAAGATGCGCGAGGCTTCGTTCAGGCTGCTGTTTGAAGGAAACCCGTTGCCGATGTGGGTCTACGATCGGGAGAGCCTGAGATTTCTCGACGTCAACCAGGCCGCACTCGATCACTACGGCTACGACAGGAAGCGTTTTCTTTCGATGACGCTCCTGGACATTCGCCCGGCCGAGGACTGGGGAAAGGTCAAGGCGGCCGTGGCCAGCGGCGAGAGCGAGGGCGGCTCCAACCATACCTGGCTGCATCTGCGGGCAGACGGAACAATGGTCGAGGTCATCATCTATTCGTCGCGGTTGTCCTATGATGGGCGCGCCGCCACGTTGATTGCCGCTGTCGATGTCACCGAGCGCAAACGCGCCGAAAGAGCGCTGCTGCAGCATCGTGATACGCTTGAGGACACGGTCCGCGCCCGAACCGCAGAGATCGCACGGCAGGCCGAGGAACTGGAGCGGATGCTGGATCAGGAGCGTCACATCAACACGCTGCAGCGGCAATTCGTCTCCATGGCCTCGCATGAATTCCGCACGCCTTTGGCCGTGATAGACGGTGCCGCGCAACGTCTCGTGCGCCGCAAGGAGGCGGTCACACCTGAATTCATTGCGGAAAAGACCGAAGTGATCCGCAGCTCTGTTTCCCGCATGCTGGAATTGATGGAAAGCATCCTTGCCGCCGGTCGCTTGGATCATGGCCGGATCAACATTGTTCACAAGCCGTGTTCGTTGCGTGAGATCATTACCACTTGCAGCAGCCGGCAGGAGAGTATTCGGCGGTCCCATCGGTTTCTGCTTGACCTCGATCGACTGCCGCCGACCATCTATGCGGACCGCACCGCTCTGGAGCAGGTTTTCAGCAACCTTTTTTCCAACGCGGTGAAATACGCTCCGAATTCCCCAGACGTCTATGTCACCGGCTGGCAGGATGGCGAAAACATTCATGTCACCGTCCGCGATGAAGGAATAGGCATCGATGCCGATGATCTGCCGCGGATGTTCCAGCGCTATTTCAGAGCGAGGAGTTCGAGCGGGATCGCGGGTACCGGGATCGGCCTCAACTTCGTCAAGCAGATCATCGAGCTCCATGACGGCGTGATCGCGGTCGCAAGCCAAAAGGGATTCGGTACGACCTTCTCGCTCCGGCTGCCGATCGCCGTCGACAAGGGCAATGAAGAGCAGAACCAAGGCGCCCTGGCGGTCTGACTTGCGCGCCAGCGCGGCCGGTCATGGCCGCCGGCCGGGATCAGGATGCCGTCCCGCGGTCGGGTTGGCCTCCTTTCCGTTCCCGGCCGATGACCGGGTCGCAGACGTGAACCGATATGCTGCAGGGAAAAGCGCGATCCGGACCAGAGAATATTTGCAGAGGAAAATCGACCTTCTGTTAATTAGTGTCGGTTAATTTTAGAACTCTGAATTGCAAGCTGCGTGTCAAAGATGAATCTACCCGACATCATCCGTGTGCCAGATTGGGCCTTTGAGCTATCCTGCAAGGTGTTGCGCTGCGCATTTTCAGACAAAACGCTCAATCAGGCGCTCGAAGATGCGCTGTCGATGATTTTCCGTTGCCCGGAACTTGGGCTCTCGCCTGGTGCCGCCATCTATCTCAGTGATGGCAAGAATAGCCCGCATGCCCTGCTGTTTCATTTGCAAATGGAGTGGCAGCACGTGCCGCGCTCCGTCCAGCCGAATGAAGGCACTGCTGTTCGCTGCGAGCTTAGGGGTGGCCAGCAGGCATGCCACATTTCGTTGATCGACCGCGACGAGGGCGAGCAGATCGGCACCGTGGTGCTCTTCCTGGCTGAGGCGCTGGAGCCCTTGCCGGAAATCCTCGCCGTCCTTCTGCAAATCGCCGCTGACGTGGCAAGAGTGATCGTCAGCAAGCGCAAGGCTGCGCTCACGTCCCAACTCGCCGACATCGCCGGCATTTCAGAGAACGAGATCTATCTGTTCGACGGCGAAACGCTTGAAATATTCAAGGCGAACCACGCGGCCCAGATCAAGACCGGTTATCGGCCCGACCAGATCATGCGGATGACGCCGGCCGACCTCATCCATGGCATGAATGTGCAGGAATACCGACGGCTGCTCGAACCGCTGATCGCCGGCAAGACCGAATGCGTCGTGTTCGACGCACAGCGACTGCGCCGGGACGAGACGGTTTATGACGGCACTACGAAGATATGGAAGCTGCAGAATTCCGGCAGAGCAACCTTCGTCGAGCTTGTCATCGACCAGAGCGATCACAAGCGGCTTCTGGGCCTGCTGCATGCCACGTTTGACGCCTTTCCGGGCGGGATCGCCGTGCTTGACGAAGATTTGCGCCTGACATTCGCCAACCACCGTTTCTACGAACTGGTTGACGTTTCGCCTGAGCAATGCCCCATCGGCTGCTCCTATGTCGACGTGCTGCGCTACAATGCGACGCGCGGCGACTACGGACCAGGCGATGTGGAGGAACAGGCACAGGAGCGGGCCGGCCATGCGCGGTTGTTTCTGACCCATTCTTTTCTGCGCGAGCGTGCGGATGGCACGGTACTGGAAATCAGCACGTCGCCGCTCGCCACAGGCGGCGGCGTGGTCACCTACATGGATGTCACCGTCCGCCGCCGGGCCGAACAGGAGCTCATTCGCCATCGCGACCGGCTCGAAGAGGCCGTTCGCCTGCGCACCGAGGAACTGGCGCTACAGGCCGAGAAGCTGGCGCAGGCGCTAGAACACGAAAAATATATCAACAGCCTGCAGCGCCAGTTCGTCACCATGACCTCGCACGAGTTCCGGACGCCGCTTGCGATCATCGATGGCGCCGCGCAGCGAATGATGCGCAAGAGCGGCGGACTGACGGCCGAATTCGTCGCCGAGAAAAACCACCAGATTCGCTCGGCCGTTGCGCGCATGGTCGAACTGATGGAGAGTTTCCTGACCGCGGGCCGGCTGGACGGCGGCATGAAGCTGACCATATCCGATTGCCCAATCCATGACATCGTCCTGCAATGCGCGACCCGGCAGTCCGAGGTTTCCCCCAGCCACAAGCTGCATCTCGACATCGACAATTTGCCGAAAATGCTGAGGGGCGATCCGCTGGGCGTCAATCAGGTGTTCACCAATCTTCTCTCCAACGCAGTCAAATATTCGCCCAAGGCGCCGGATATATACGTCAAAGGCTGGGAAGCAGACGGCTTCGCCTATGTATCTGTTCGTGACAGTGGCGTCGGCATCGATTCAGATGATTTGCAAAAGATGTTCCAGCTCTACTTCAGGGCGAGGACATCAACGGGGATCGCCGGCACCGGCATTGGCCTCAATCTGGTGAAGCAGGTGGTCGATCTGCATGGCGGCGAAATCCGCGTCGAAAGTGAAAAGGGGCACGGGACCCTGTTTACGGTCAAGCTGCCGGTCGCGGGACCGGCGCAAGCGCCGATCGAGACGGCGGATGAGCGCGCTGTCGCGTGACTAATAAAGGAGACGAAAATGATAACGATTTTGTGTATTGAAGATGAAAAACCGGTCCGCGATCTGATCGTTGAAGAACTGAATGATGCCGGTTTGCGGACATTGGAGGCCGAAAACGGCCGCCATGGCCTGGAGATGATCCTGCAACATCGACCGGACATCGTGATATCGGACATTACCATGCCGGAAATGGACGGCACGCAGTTGCTGGCCGAAGTGCAGATCAATCACCCCGAACTTTCCAACATGCCGTTCATCTTCCTGACCGCGCTTGCCGATCGCGAAAAGATGATCGAGGGCCTGCGGGCGGGCGCCGACAATTACTTGACCAAGCCGATAGATTTTGACGTGCTCATGGCGAAAATCCAGGGGCTGATCATGCGCATCGAAAACCGTGTTGCCGCGGGATTGGAGTTTTGAACCTGCAGGAAAAAGGATTCGATCGCGATCGCCTGCAGAACCAGTGCCGTGAACCGATCGCATGAAGCGATCGCGGACCGGCTTGGTCCGCTCGCCGCGATGAGTGCAAAATCAGCCGTTTATCCGGCGCGATTGATAGAAACCAATTTACCGGCGGCGCGTTTCCGAGAAGTTTGAGGCGCTTGCGCCACTGTATATCTTCAACATAAGAGAAGGCGAACACGTCATTGTCGATCGCGAGGGTGTCGAGCTCGCGAGCCTCAAGCCGATCGCGCTGCCGTTGAAATCGCCGTCAGGCTGAATAAAAAGCCCGGCCGCAGCGCAGCCGGGATAGTTTTGGAGTTAATCCTGCTTGCCCCGGGGCACGGGGCAAGGCAACATTAGCAGACTGTCACAAAACCGCAGCATCACAAATGTGGGAGCCGCGCGAGAATCTGCACAGGCGCTACTGTCAGATCTGTTGAAACAGCCCCTTGAGTTCGAGTTCGTCGACACGCCTTGCGGCTTCGAGAGGCGAGACCCATTCCAGTTGGCGTGCCTTGGCCTCGGGGAAGTCCGGCCTTATCCTGTCGACATCCAGCCGATAGACGGAGACAAGACAGGCAAGCCCCTCCCTGCTCTTGATGTAGGTGTAATAACCGAGCGGCTTCTTCGACACTCTGCCGCTGACGCCGGCCTCCTCCTTGGCCTCGCGGGCGGCAGTGTGCCTTGAATCTTCGCGCTTTTCGACATTTCCCTTGGGAATGACCCAGCGTCCGGTGTCGCGGCTGGTAATCAACAGAACCTGGCTGTCCTCGCCGGCGCTGCCGCGCACACAGATCGCTCCGCTTTGTTCCTGCGCTTTGCCGTCGAGGATCATGCGGGTCAGGCGCGCCAGATTCTGCAGATGGGTCGGGTCGTTGTCCAACGATGAGACTCGCTTATGAGAAGAAAACTGCGCAGTTCGATATCATCGGTCGCCTCAGCCGGCCATTTCTGAAGCGACATTCCGTTTCCTCATCTTCCGGTTGCGCTTGCGATTTGTCAAACGGCGTCAAGGTCAGGAAAGTTCCCGGGCGTGGCGCGCAAAGCCGCGTGACGTGTAGAACGCTGCAACCTCGTCTGAGAAGCCCCGCTTGCTCACCCTCCTGCACCGTCGGCTGGAACCGGCCTGAATCTTAACAAATTGATTCTGCGTCACAAATCAGGATTCAGTCAATGACAGACCAGCAGACGGTCCGACGGGGGCGCCCTAACCGCTTCCCCTGCACATCGCCTGAAACCGGCGTAGCGCCAGCACCGCCTGGCGTTCGTCCGACACGGTCGGCCAGTTCCATGTCGCCGTTCCGCCGAGCGGATTTTCGCAGGCATTTTCACCTCTCGTCAGACACTCGACCTTCATTCCGTCGACCATCGTGTTGTTGATACCCAGCACTTTGACGAAGGACAGCCCGGTCACACCGGTCCAATCCATCCTGACGGCCTTGACGGTTGTTCGGTCCTCCACATTGGCCTTGATCACCGTTGTCGTCAGCGTCGCTTCGATGATGCAGCCGCCGTCCAACGCATATTGGTAGTCGAACACCAGGCGGGTATCGTCGGCGTCGGCGAAGGAGAGCGTGAACCGCAGCCCCGATCCGCCGCGCGGATCGAAAGTCCCCACCACGCCTTCCTGCGGACGGATGATGACCTGGTCCGCCTCGATGCCATGCAGGATATAACGGATCGCCATTTCCGGCGGCTGGGCTTGGGCCGGAACGCACAGAACCAGACTCAAAACCCATAGCCAGAACAGTCGCAACGGCGAACCTCAGTGATCATATTGCCCGAACGCCCGGCGAGAGCTTTCGATCCCGCCCGCGGCCGAATTCGGTCCTTGATGCTAATATTGTTCGCCGCGTCGGAGAACGCCAGCCTTGGTCGGGTGTTTTGTGCGGGAGGTGACGATGCAAACGCCGCCTGATGACAATGCCGCTGGCGCCCTCGCCGCATTCGACTTCGACCGCGCCACGGTCGAGCGGTTCCGCGAGACATCGCCTCCCGCACCGACCTGATCAAGCATCACGTCACCGAGCAGAACCACGATCTGGTGATCATCGACGGCGATGGCGATACGATCACCCTTCTGAACACGGATATGAGCGACCTGCACAAGGGCGGCTTCGTGTTTTGAGGCGGTGTCGTTCAGTGAGTCGTGTAGAGCTCCTCGGACCTTCGCACGAGTGGCTGGAAGATAAAAACCCGTGAAGGCTGCCCTCGACAATGGCGCCCTTGCGGCCTGGCCCCTTCCTACCTCCGGAAAGATGCAGCGAGGCGGCGCCTGGAGACTGATAAATCTCACTACGGCGCACCACGAATTCTTAATCAAATTATCACTAGTCTTCTCCGCCTGCCCCCTGATCAGGGGGATGGTGGACGATTGCCAAATTATCGGTTTGYAGGAAGTTGGCCCAACGACCTGACGGAGCGGACAATTGACGACGGTTACACTTGGCGATGGCGACCAGGTTTACACGGCCACCACGGCAGGCGATTCCGTCTCCGGCGGCAACGGCAATGATACGATTACGGCGGCGGCGGGCGGCAATACGCTCAGCGGCAACGATGGCGATGACACGCTCAATGGCGCCGAGGGCAGCGATACGCTCTATGGCGACGACACGGCCAATCTGACCAATCACAATGTCATGAAGGGAAATGGTGGCGACGACACCATCTATTCCTATTCCGCCAAGGACGAGATCGACGCCGGAGCGGACAACGACACAGTCGTCATCTATGCCACGGCATTGACATCCAGCGACCAATCCAGCCAGTTCGTCGATGGCGGCGACGGCAATGACACATTGGAACTCGATGCGCTGGAAGGAAGCGGCGCGACGGTGACGATCGTCATGGGGGCGACTTTCCAGCCGACCATCGGCGGCAACAAAGGCTCCATTTTCGCAAATTTCGAGACGCTGGTCTTCCACGGCGGTTCCGGCATGCTCAACATTATCGGCGGCGACGGCAACGACAGTTTCGAAGCCAATCACGGCGACGCAACGATCTTCGACGCCGGCACCCTGAACGGTATGGGCGGTGACGATACGATTTCCTTCAACGGCGATCCTGTCGGCACCGAGGCAATCGACGGCGGCGAAGGTAGCGACACCTTCATCTGGACCCCCGCCAACAGCGATTGGAGCGGCGTATCGTTGGCGCTGAACATGGCGCTCGATCCGGCGATGAACAAGGACGGCGCGACCTTCGCGACGCTTGCCGGGATAGAGAACCTCGTCATCAATGCCACTGGCTACACGATGAACGAGGTCGACATTACCGGCGCCCACGGCACCAACACATTGCTGCTGCGCGGCGCGTCGATCAATGTCACGACATTCGACCAGGCCGACCAAATCACCATCATGGCCGGCGCAGCCACGATCACGGCCGGAGGCGGCGACGACCTCGTGGTGATCTCAAGCGCCGATGTCAATTCTTCGACCGTGCATGGCAATGACGGCAACGATACGCTGAGCGGCGGCAGCGGCCAGGATTCGATCTATGGCGACGATGGCGACGACAGTCTGACCGCCGGCAACGGGCGCAGTCACCTCTATGGCGGAGCCGGCAACGACGCGCTGTCGCTGTCGTCGGTCAACGCCAACAATGGTACCGGGCGGGCGATCATCGATGGCGGCGCCGACCATGATACGCTGACGCTGGATTTTTCGAACCTGAGCATGGTGTTCAAGGGGAATCTCAGCGCATCGACCGCGACGCTGTCTGACGGCACGGTGGTGACGAATGTCGAGGCCGTGACATTTTTCGCCGGCGCCGGAAACGACAAGCTGACGGCCTCCAACGACGAAGGCGGCAATTCCGTCAACAAGCTCTATGGAAATGGCGGCAATGACAGGTTGGCGGCCGGTGCGCAAGGAGCCTATCTCGACGGTGGCGAGGGCAATGATGTGCTTGTCGGCGGCGCCGGCGCCGACGATCTGGTCGGCGGCTCTCTCGTCAGCGAGATGAACACCGTCAGCTACGCCAATTCGGCGCAAGGCGTCAGAGTCGAACTTCGCCTCACCACCGCCCAGCAGGGCAAAGGCGATGCGTCCGGCGACATTCTGAGCGATATCCAGAATCTCATCGGCAGCAAGCACCATGACGTGCTGATCGGCGGCGATCCCGACAGCGGCACCCTGGCGTCGGGTGACAATGTGCTGGACGGCGGCAAGGGCAAGGACACGCTGATCGGCAATGGCGGCCAGGATACGTTCGTCTTCTCCACCGGCTACGGCCAGGATACGATTCGGGATTTCACCGTGACCGGCGACGATCACGACGTGATCGATCTTTCGCATTACAAGTCGATCACCGACTATGAAGACCTGCTGAGCGCCATGCACAAATCCGGCAAGGCCGTCGTCATCGAGGGCGACCATGGCGACACGCTGACGCTACTTCACATGCGGCTCGGCTGGCTGAGTGAGGACGATTTCATATTTTGAGGTGGCGTTCGATGGAAGCGCCTTGGCAGGCTCCAATTCTAACTAGCAAGAAGACATTTGTAGCGTCGTCATAGTCTATGGCTCACTCTGTACTGTTGCTTACGGCATGCCGTCGTTCAGAATCTCTCGGCCGATCCGATCGAGGATCTCGCTGACCATCTCCATTGGAAGGTCGATAGTCTTGCCTATGTCCTGCGCGGTTACGAAGGTCGCTTTCGCCACCGATAAATCGCCCTTGCGGAAAAGGGCGAGTGCGCGGAAGGCCGCATTGATGGATCGGTTAAAGGCATCGCTTTCGTCTGCATTGGCAAGCATCTCCAATGCCTCATCATAACGACCGAGTTCGACCAGGACAGCGCCGCGCGATCCCCGCAACGTGGCGCGCTCCGGACTAAGCTCCAAGGCTGCAAGCGACCAGAGGTCCAGCTGTTGGAGATGAGCGAGCGTATCATGAGCCAGGTAATACGTGACCAGTCGATCCAACAAAACCAGCTTAGCAGGGCCTGGCGGCAGATGATCGACCTCATGCGCCAGCGCATCGAATATGTCGGCACGCTCCGTATTGCCAGCGATTGCAAGCTTAGCGAGAAGATAGAGAACGTTCTGGCTCACGCCCAGCATCGCCCCCTCACGTATCCCCTGGACTGGATAGGCTGCCTGCATTGCGGCATAAGCAGCCTTGTCGTTTCGCGCCTCCTTGCCACTCAGGATATTCCAAAGGAGAAGACCATCGTTCGGCCAGCGCCTCCCGCCCGCACTGCCTGTTTTCGGGACCAGATTGAAGAATGTGAGAAAAAGTTGAGAGGAGATGGCGCCGAGCATGGCCGCGTCGACATGCCCAGTCTGACCGAAGGTACGGGCAATGTCGATGACGGCAAAGAGCCAGGCAATGTCGACCAATGGGCCTGCGGCAATGAACATCATGGAAGCGACAGCGCGATTGGGAACAGGCGGAATGGCGGTCACCGCGCCTCCAATAACACCGCGCCCGATCACCAACCAGGCCGGTCCAATAACGCTACCCAGCGCAGATGCCCCGTCTTCGATGGAGAGCGGGACGATTTTGTAGCCGAGCGCCGACGCGACGATTGCTCGCCCGAATTCACGCAGCAAGAAGCCCACGATCAGCGCGGCCACAAAGCCGAGAAGCGCAATCACAACGTTCAAGTTTGCCGCATCCTCCGCAATTGCCGGGGTCTTTTTGCGATGCGTAGCGTCTAGAGCCCAAACACGCAAGCCGCGTATGGCACAAGTCGAGGTCAACCGTTGAACTGTCGATGATTGTGCGAGAGATAACAGGTCACGAACCTGTTTGTGTTCGGCTTCGCCGATCGGACGAAGATCGCCTCTTTGAAATAGCTGCGATCCACCTCGATCTTGTCGCGCCTGACCTTGAAGTCGTGGAGATAGTCCCTGCCCGCTGGACCTGCTGTCTGAGATGAGAATATCGTGGCACCTGTAGCCTCCGAGAACGTCCCGACCGGCGCCGCCTATGATCTGGTGGAATCCTCGCCGGCAGGCTTACGCCGCTGCGCGCGGATTCGCTCTGCGTGCGCTTCAGGAATATCCCTTGCCAGAGACGGTTCCACGGCGATGTCCTTGCCGCCGCATTGACTACACACCAGCAACGGGACCAATGCCGGCTGCTGTGAGCTGTGAGATTCGCCAAGCTTGGCGATCAACGCGTCGATATCGAGATCGGCGTGCCAGCCGCAGCCCGGATTGAGGCAGAAAGCATGCAGCCGCCAACCGGCCTCCTTGACGGTCCGGAGTGTTTTGCTGCGCGTGGGGAAGAGTTTTTCAGCCATGGACAGAATATAGGCAGAATCGCGGGCAAATCGCCATGGTCCATGACGAGGCGCGGTTGGACCGGCCATCTGCGCGCTTGGCGGTCAACGCATTAATATCCGATTTCCTTGGTGCGGCTTCGATCTTTGACCTGTACCGAAAATCAAAAGCCTGGAACAAACCGTCGCCTTGGCTGTTTGGGCGGCGCAAGCCGTAGGGCGGGCCACCTTCGGGTCCACGGCTTGCAGGGGGGACCGCTTCCGGCCCACGCCGTGGGCAGAGGCCGGAATCAGCCAATGCCGTCTTCAGGGAGGCGGTCCCTTTCGGCGCTTCGTTGAAAAACAGGCCCGACAACAGCCAATAGGAACGGTCACCCTGGATTTCTTACGGAATGGGGATAGCCCGGTCCAGTTGGCGATCAAAGCCCGGAATTGATCGCTATGATCTTGGCATCATCAATCTGCTTTGCGACGGCGCTACAGGCACCTTGGTCGCACGTGAGATTCATTTGYCCGTTTTTCAGCGGTTCACGAAGGAACGGGCGGCTAACCTCGTGACCTGCCACCAGGATCGACACCTGATCGCCAACGTGACGCGCGCTGAATTCCGCCAAGACTTTCGCGCTTGCCGGATCGAGTTCGATATACAATACGGATTCGTTCGAGTAGCCCGGTTTCACCGAAACCGAGGAAACGGAAAGGACGATATGCTCGCGCTCTGCAGCAGACGCCAGGGATAGAATGGCAAACGACAGCACAGCGCCGATGGTCAGCCGCTTCATTCCAGGCCCTCCAGTTATTCATGCTTTGATAGTTGACTTTTTCCAGCCCCGGCAAGGGCAAATTATTGTGGGACCACGCAACATTGGCAGCGGTGGCCCTCCATGCCTGATATGCTAAGAGCCGTCATGACATGGATCGAAACGGCGAAACGCTGGGCGAAAACAATCAAGCGCGATGTCGTCGCCCTGTGGCTGGCGGCACGGGATAGCCGTGTTCCCTGGTATGCAAAGGCCTTGGCCGGCGCTGTCGCGGCCTATGCCCTGTCGCCGATCGACCTCATTCCAGACTTCATTCCCGTCCTTGGCTATCTCGATGACCTGATCATCGTGCCCCTCGGCATCATGGCAGCAGTACGGCTCATCCCTCCCGATGTCCTGGCCGAATTGCGGACAAGGGCGTCGGAGCAGAAGAGCCGCCCGGTCAGCCGGGCGGGCCTGGCTGCGATCCTGTTGATCTGGATCATTGCCGCAACGGCGTTGCTCTGGTGGGGCATGCGGCTGTTCAAGCTATCGCCTATTTGAGATAGGCGCGAATGACGTCGATGAGTTCGGCAGCGCCCTCATCGCGCTCGGGCTGGGTCAGCCCGTCGGCCGCCAGATGCATGCGGATATGATCCTCAAGAACCTCATTCATGAAGCCGTTCATCGCGCCGCGTATCCCGGCAATCAGCTGCATGACTTCGGTATGGCCCTTTTCCTCTTCCAGCATCCGCTCCAGCGCGTCCATCTGCCCGCGGATGCGGCGCACACGGTTGATCAGCTTCTGTTTCTCGCGGACGGTATGGGTCATCAGGTATTCCTTGTGCCGGGATGTGGGCCACAGCCCGACAGCATCAATCACAACAACCTGCCAAAACAAATCATATTTTGCGCCAGTTGACAATTCATACTATACCCCCCTACTCTATATGACATTCCGAGATAGCGTCCAGAAAGCCATTCCATGTCCTCGTTGACCGACCTTCTCCAGCAAGGCACCGCGCATGCGTGGCTGTTCATCCCCACGGCCATTCTGCTCGGTGCGCTTCACGGGCTGGAGCCCGGCCATTCCAAAACCATGATGGCGGCGTTCATCGTCGCCGTGCGAGGCACCGTCTCGCAGGCGATCATGCTGGGCATCGCGGCAGCGTTCTCTCATACGCTGGTCGTGTGGGTTGTCGCCCTCGGCGGGCTATATCTCGGCCGGGGCATGAATGCGGAAGCCACGGAGCCGTATTTTCAGATCGCCTCGGCGGCAATCGTTACCGGCATTGCGCTCTGGATGCTCTGGCGCACTTGGCAGGAGCAAAAGCTCGAAGGGGCGCACGATCACGCGCATAACCATGACCACGGGCATGACCATCATCACCACCATCATCATGGCGAGGACATCCGCAAGATCGACACCGGGCACGGCGTCATGGCGCTGGAAGTGTTCGAGGTGGGCGTGCCCCCGCGCTTCCGCATCCGCTTTGAAAGCGGCCATGGCTGGGCCGCAAAAGACGTTACCTTGGCGACGGAACGGCCTGATGGCGCCCGACAGGCCTTCACCTTTGCCGACAAAGGCGGGTACCTCGAAAGCCTGAACGAAATCCCCGAGCCGCATGATTTCACCGCCCGCATCAGCCTTGGCCATGGCAACCACACCCACGACTATGACGTGGCGTTCCGCGAGGACGGCCACAGCCATGGGGGCCTTGATGTCGGAGCGGACGACTATATGGACGCCCACCAGCGCGCCCATGCCAATGACATTGCGCGGCGGTTCACCAACCGCAATGTCACGACCGGGCAAATCATCATGTTCGGCCTGACGGGCGGGCTTATCCCCTGCCCGGCGGCGATCACGGTGCTGCTGCTCTGCCTGCAGCTCAAGCAATTGTCGTTGGGCGCAGCACTGGTCCTCTGCTTCAGCATCGGGCTTGCCGTGACGATGGTGTCGGCCGGCGTGATCGCGTCGGTCAGCGTGCGCCATGTGCAAAAGCGCTGGTCCGGCTTCAGCGCTTTGGCGCGGCGGCTTCCCTATGCATCCGGCGTGCTGATGCTGCTGATTGCTCTCTATATGGGATATTCCGGCCTGGTCGGCCTGCAGAACGGTCACGCAGAAACGGCGGCAATCACGGCTCCCGTCATCCCCTGAGTCTTGCGCAACGGCATCCGATTCTGGCCAAACATCCGGTGGTCCCGCAATTGCCATGAACCTCTTGATGAAGCGGGCTTTTGTCCCTATCTGCTGCAAACATTCGCAGCAAAGGCCCGAGCCGGATGAAAGCTTTCTTTGACACCGCCAAAGTGCTGCTGAGCGATCTGGCCTCGAGCCTCCTGTTTCTCATTCTTTTCTCCCTCACCCACAATCCCGTGCTTTCGGCCTGCTTCGGCATCGCACTCGGCGTCATCCAGATCGCAGTGCAGTTTGCCCGGCGAAAGCCAATCGACGCCATGGAGTGGCTGAGCCTTTTCCTGGTCATCGCCTCGGGCACGGCCACCATGTTGACGGACGATCCGCGCTTCGTGCTGTTCAAGCCGAGCGCGATCTATGCGATCGTGGGCATGGTGATGCTGAAGCCGGGCTGGATGAACCGCTATCTGCCGCCGATTGCCAGGGCAGCGGCCTCCGACGTCGCCAATTATGTGGGCTTTGCCTGGGCCGGCCTGATGTTCGTTTCGGCGGCACTGAATGCCTATCTTGCACTGGAAGAAGACCTGGTCAGATGGGCGCTGATCATGACGATCTTCGCCATCGCCAGCAAAGCGGTCCTGTTCATCGCCGGATTTGCCGCGATACGCCGGACGGCGCGACGCCGGATAGCCGCCATGCCGGCCGATGCGCGCGATGCCCTATTGGCCTCGACGGGTTGGCGAACCAACTTGACCTTGCAGCCGATCCAAAAATCGCCTGCATAGGTTCGCCTCCACTACTGATTCAAACACGCGCTCAAAGCTGTTGATCTCAGGACATTTTCCTGACAGCGGCCTCGACTCCGCTGGCAGTCGCCCATGCACCTGCCGCAGCCTCTGCCTCTGGCTTCTAATGATCGCGTATAGCCTTGCCCTGCTCGTCGAACCGATGAATCCTGGACGGATCGGGAGTCAGATAGACCTCATCTCCGTGCACGATGTTCGTATCGCCGGCTGCGCGCACGGTTATGGTGTCAGCGATATCCGTATGGATATGCACGAAGGTGTCCGCCCCGAGATGCTCCGCAACGCCAACCCTGCCTTTCCAACGTCCGTTGGATTTCGAAATCGACAGGTGTTCCGGCCGCACGCCGATGGTGATTGCGGCATGTTCCTGCGCCGTGGCTCCGCCGATCAGATTCATCTTCGGCGAGCCGACGAAGCCTGCGACGAAGAGGTTGTTTGGCCTGTGATAGAGTTCCATCGGCGAGCCGACCTGCTCGATGCGCCCAGCATTGAGCACGACGATCTTGTCGGCCATGGTCATGGCTTCGACCTGGTCGTGGGTCACATAGATCATCGTGGTCTTGAGCTGATGGTGCAGTTCGCTGATCTCAAGCCGCATCGTGCCGCGCAGCGCCGCATCGAGATTGGAGAGCGGCTCGTCGAACAAAAAAGCAGAAGGTTCGCGGACGATCGCCCGCCCGATAGCGACGCGCTGACGCTGCCCTCCGCTCAACTGTCCTGGCCGGCGATCGAGGTAGTTGGTGAGGTTGAGCGTGCGCGCCGCCGCGTTCACCTTCCTGTCGATCTGATCCTGTGGCAGCTTCGCCATTTTGAGCGGAAAGGCGATGTTCCTGCGCACGCTCATATGCGGATAAAGAGMGTAAGATTGAAACACCATGGCGAGCCTGCGCTTCGCCGGAGCCTCATGCGTCACGTCGCGGCCATCGATCTCGATCGCACCCGAGCTCGTGTCTTCGAGGCCAGCGATCAGACGCAGAAGGGTCGATTTGCCACAGCCTGATGGGCCGACGAACACCACGAACTCGCCATCGTCGATGGTGAGATCGATACCCGGAATGACCTGGGTGGCGCCGAAGGACTTGTTGACCTGCTTCAGTTGGATATTGCCCATGATGTCCTCCCTGGACGTTGCTTACTTGACCGCACCGAAGGTGAGGCCGCGGACAAGCTGCTTCTGGGAGAACCAGCCCATGATCAGGATCGGTGCGATCGCCAATGTCGAGGCGGCCGAGAGCTTCGCCCAGAACAGGCCCTGGGGGCTCGAGAAAGAGGCGATAAAGGCGGTGAGCGGCGCGGCGTTCGTGGTTGTCAGGCGGATCGTCCAGAAGGATTCATTCCAGGCGAGGATGACGTTGAGAAGCATGGTGGAAGCGATCCCTGGAACGGCCATCGGCGTCAG
This sequence comes from Rhizobium sp. P2_G2, assembly GCF_056403555.1. Classification (NCBI taxonomy): domain Bacteria; kingdom Pseudomonadati; phylum Pseudomonadota; class Alphaproteobacteria; order Hyphomicrobiales; family Rhizobiaceae; genus Rhizobium; species Rhizobium sp. P2_G2. Next base: position 71,781 of record NZ_JBFUFF010000026.1, on the reverse strand, counting down.
CACGTGCCAGATTTCGCCCCAGAGCGATGCGCCATCCATGCGCGCGGCTTCCAGGATTTCACCCGGGATTTCGCGGAAATAGGTGTAGAGCATCCAGACGACGATCGGCAGGTTGATCAGCATCAGCATGACGGTGAGGCCGATCCGGCTGTCCAACAGGCCGAAATCCCGGAACAACAGATAGATCGGCACCAGCACCGCGACAGCTGGCATCATCTTGGTCGAGAGCATCCACATCAGGATGTCCTTGGTGCGTGCGGTGGGTGAGAATGCCATGGACCAGGCGGCGGGAACGGCGATCAGAACTGCGATGATCGTCGATCCCACGGAGAGGAGTACCGAATTCGTGAACGGCTTGACGTAATCACGTTGCGTCTCGACCTCGATGTAGTTCTCCAACGTCCAGGATGGCCACAGGTTGAATCCCTGGATGGCCTGGATCTCCGGCTTGAACGAGGTGAGGATCGTATAGAGAATCGGGAAGAAGATGATCAGGGCCACGATCGAGGCGGCGATGGTCACGACCGCCTTCTTGCGGGCTGAAATTGCACGAGCCATTTCATTCCTCCTTACTTGTCGAGGTTCTTGCCGACGGCGCGCATCAGGAAAAACGCGACGATGTTGGCGAGGATGACTGCGATGACCCCGCCCGCCGACGCGCCGCCGACGTCGTAGCCGAGAAGTGCCGTGCGATAGATGAGGAAAGGCAGGTTGGTGGAAGCGTAGCCGGGGCCGCCGTTGGTGGTGACCAGGATTTCCGCGTAGACCCCGAGCAGGAAGATTGTCTGGATCAGGATCACCACGGTGATGGACCTGGCCAGGTGCGGGGTGGTCAAATAGATGAAGCGGCTCGCGAAGCCTGCGCCATCCATCTCCGCGGCCTCCTTCTGCTCCCCGTCAAGGCTCTGCAGGGCGGTCAGGAGGATGAGCGTGGCGAATGGCAGCCATTGCCAGGAGACAATGACGATGATCGAAAGCAGCGGATATTGCGCGAACCAGTCGACRGGCCGCAGCCCCAGAAAGCGATTGAGGTCGGCGAGCACACCATAGCCCGGATGCATGATCATGTTCTTCCACACCAGCGCCGCCACGGGCGGCATGACGAAGAAGGGTGAGATCACCAGGATGCGGATAATGCCCTGTCCCCACATCTCTTGATCAAGCAGGAGTGCAATGGCGGTGCCGCCGATGACGGTGATCGCCAGGACGCCGGCGACGATGACAAGCGTGTTCCAAATCGACTGAAAGAAAGCCGGATCGCCGTAGAAGTACTTGTAGTTCATGAGCCCGGCGAAATTCACCTTCGCTGAATTCAGGAGATTGTAATTTTCAAACGAAAACCACAGGGTCATCGCCAGCGGCACGATCATCCAGATCAGAAGCAATCCGACGGACGGTGCCATCATGAGCCGGGCCAAAGCCCGCGTTTGTTGAGTAGCCATCTGCATCTCCTCTCGGCGCAGCGGTTATCGCCCGCCCACCCTTCCGGCGCGCCGGGATACGCATGCTGCCGTGCAGGTTTCGGTAGCGGCCAAGGCCTCAGGCGCTGAGCTGATGAACCGCGCGGTCGTAGCTTCCCAAGACCTCATCGACAGAGGCGATCAGAATGTCCTCAGCGGCGCTGTCGACGCCTTTCCCAGTCAGTTGGGGCAGGTGTTGATGAAGAAGCGTCTCTGGAATTTTTCGGCCGCCGAGTACCGCGAGCAGCTTTTCAACGGCGGCGACGGCCTCCGGCCTGTTCCAATAATAGCGAATGCGGTCGCTGTAGCTGTAGTGCCGCTGCAGGCGCAGCGAGACATCGTCGCCGTGATAATGGCCGCGCCAGTCGTCCGGATATGCGAGCATCAGCTCCTCCATCGTCCGAGCGAGCGGGCGGGCGCCGTAACCGGGGACAAGCTCTGTGGCGATCATGTCGAGTGCATAAAGCGCCTCTCGATAGGCGAAGGTCAGGCCTGGGCCGACCTTCAGGATCGGAAAGCCGTCTCGGACCAGCGCCGACAACGATGCTTCCGACTGGTAATCGGTCGAATGTGCTTCGAAGACCAGATTTTCGAACCCATCCAAGACGTGGGTCAGCCGCACAGCTTTCGGCGGATCGTATTCGACGACATTGTCGCTGCCGAACTCGACGCCGGGCTGGACGACGAAAGCAATGGTCCGGGTGAACGCGTCCTCAAGACCAGCATTTTCGAAAACCTCGCGGTGGATTGCGATCGTGGACACCGCCGCATCAGGCGATGTTGGTTCCACCACGTCCAGAACGTGGTCGGCACCGCCGGGAACCGGGACTTCGGTGCCGAGAATGTAGACGGGCGGCTCCAGGCCATGGTCGTGCGCGGCGGCTTCGGCGATGGCGCAAAGCGAAGCAGCCCTCTCCGCGATCGTCCTGTCATTCAGTGGCGTGGGGTCTCCGGCACATGCCATCGAGGCGTCGAGGTGGATTTTGCTGAACCCGGCCGCGACATAGGCCGCGACCATGTCTTTGGCCTTGGCCAGGGCGGCCTCGGGAGGCTCTCTGCGCCACGGGTTCGGCCCGAGATGGTCACCGCCGAAAATCAGCAGCCTCCGGTCCAGTCCTTCCTCGTCGGCGATCTTGTCCACCAGCGTCACGAAATCTTCCGGTGTCATCCCGGTATAGCCTCCGAGGTGATTGACCTGGTTGCAGGTCGCCTCGATGAGGACGTGATGCCCGGTTTCCCTGGCCCGCCGGATCGCCGCACGCAGAATCGTCGGATGGGCCGAGCAGACCGACGTGATGCCTGTCGGGTGTCCATCACGCCTCGATTGCGCGAATGCCAGAAGGTGTCTGCTCACGTTCAAATCCTCGTTTGGCTGGCTGAAATGAAGTCGTGGAGTTCGGCGAAGGTGGAGGTGCCCTCCATCGGACCCTGCCGCGTCACCGTGCGGGCTCCCGCAGCGTTGGCGTATCGAAGCGCGTCGGCGGGGAAATGGCCTTTGCGGCGGCAGGTCAGGTAGGTCGCGCCGAAACAGTCCCCCGCACCGGTTGGATCGAGTTCATCAACGACGAATGCGGGGCAGTCGACCTTTCCGTGGCCACGGCTCAGATGCGTGGAACCGTCCCTGCCCCGCTTCAGTACGATCTCCGATATGCCGCGAGACAGAAGCGCCTCGATTGCAGCGTCTTGCCCCTCGATACCGGCCGCGATGAAGAGCTCGTCCCCCGAGGGAAGCAGAAGGTCGGTGACGGCCAGGATGTCATGCAGTTGCGCGGCCGCCTCGCCGCCCTCCGACATCAGCTCTTTGCGGACATTGGGATCGAAGGAAACTGAGCCACCCCTCGCCTTCACGACCGACACCGCATCGAGAATGATCGGGGCAATGCCGGGGATGGCGAAGGCCGAGCCCATGACGTGGACATGGCCGGCACGATTGATCAGAGCCTTCGCGGCGGCGGTCATCCGGGTGCCGGCTGAAGCCGACCTGGCGATGTTGAAGACGAAATCCCGCGCGCCATCGGGTCGATAGCGGACGAAAGCGCTCCCTGTCGGCATGTCGGCAAGCACGTCGATCGCCGAGACGTCGACCCCGTCCGTCTTCAAGCGCTCGATATTCAGCCAGCCGAAGTCGTCGTCGCCGACCGCTGACACGATCCCGCAGGCGCCACCCAGTTTCGCGACCTGATCGATGAAGATGGCGGGTGCTCCGCTCGGAAACGGCCCCACCAACGGCTGCGCTTCACGGAAACCCACGCCCGTGGTCACGCCCATGATCTCCACAAGTATCTCGCCGATGGTGATCGTGGGACCCAAGGCCTCTGGCGCCAATTTCGATATTGCGTTCATTCCTTGCCTCACGGAGCGATGAGCCGCGGCTTTTCTGCGGTTGATGGCGTCGTCATATTTCGACCTTCCGCTCATGTCAATTATAAATTTTACATGCGTAAATTTTTTTACGAGATCGGAAAAACGCCTGATCTTGACAGAAATACCGAAAAGCGCGGGCCAAAAGCAATTTTTATGTACAGCTTTTGAGCATCTTAGCTGATCCAATAGACCTGAAGGCGCCCTCACCACTTGACGTGCGTTAAAATATCTCGGATATAAAGTTTACGCATGTATCAAAATGCGTAAACGCTCGTTAAGGAGGAGAGTGCCATGGGTAAATTATTTAGCGTGCTGTCTGCGTCCGTCCTCGGGGCAGGCCTGCTGGCGGGAATGGCTCAGGCCGAGGAAATCAACATCGCCACCGTGAACAACGGTGACATGATCATCATGCAGAAGCTGTCGAGTGCCTGGGAGAAGGAAACCGGCAACAAGGTCAACTGGGTCGTTCTCGAAGAAAACGTGCTTCGCGAGCGCGTCACGACCGATATCGCCACCAAGAGCGGCCAGTTCGACATCATGACCATCGGCGGCTACGAAGCGCCGATCTGGGGCAAGCAGGGTTGGCTCACGCCGGTTGACGACCTCGGCGACGACTACGACTATTCCGACCTGCTCGATCCGATCAAGAAGGGTCTGACTGTCGACGGAAAGCTCTTCGCGGTGCCATTCTATACCGAAAGCTCCTTCACGCTTTATCGCAAGGACCTTTTCGACGCGGCGGGCCTGAAGATGCCGGAGCAGCCGACCTACGACCAGATCAAGGGCTTCGCGGCAAAGCTGACGGACCAGTCCAAGCAGCAATATGGCATCTGCCTGCGGGGCAAGCCGGGCTGGGGCGAGAACATGGCTTTCCTCGGCACCATGGTGAATACCTATGGCGGTCGCTGGTTCGACATGGACTGGAAGCCGCAGCTCAACAGCGAAGCCTGGAAGAAGGCTATCACCGACTATGTCGACCTGATGACCAAATACGGTCCTCCCGGCGCGACGGCCAATGGTTTCAATGAAAACCAGACCCTGTTTGCGACAGGCCATTGTGCGATGTGGATCGACGCCACCTCGGCGGCGGGCCGTGTTTACGATCCCAAGCAGAGCCAGGTCGCCGACAAGATCGCCTTCACCCGCGCTCCCGTCGCGGTGACTCCGAGCGGGGCCAGTTGGTCCTGGTCCTGGGATCTCGCCATTCCCGCAACATCGCAGAAGGTCGCAGTGGCCAAGTCCTTCCTCAAATGGGCAACGTCCAAGGCCTATGTGAAGATGGTTGGCGAGTCCGAGGGTTGGGTTGCCGTCCCGCCCGGCACCCGCAAGTCCACCTATGCGCTGCCTGAATACCAGAAGGCTGCTCCGTTTGCTGCGACGGTCCTGCAAGCGATCATGTCGGCCGACCCTTCGAAGCCGACAAAGGACCCGGTCCCGTATACGGGCGTCCAGTTCGTCGCGATCCCGGAATTCCAGGGCATCGGCACCTTCGTCGGTCAGCAGATCAGCGCCGCTCTGGCAGGACAGCAGTCTGTAGACGCCGCACTCAAGACCTCGCAGACCCAGATCGAAGAGGACATGACCCGCGCCGGCTACATCAAGTGAGCCTTAGCCCGCGTGGTCGGTTCATGCCGCGCGGGTCCTCCCGGGGGGAGTCTGACGGCTGGCCGTCGGACTCCTCGCAGTCCAAACAGTTCCGACGGCCGCATGCGCGGCCGAATTCGTCGGCGCACAGGAGAACCATCATGAAGTTGAAAGACAAGGTCGCACTCGTCACCGGAGGYGCGCGTGGGATCGGCCTCGGTTTCGCCGAGGCCTTCGTCGCCGAAGGGGCGAAAGTCATCGTCGCGGATATCAATATCGAGCGCGCCGCCGAGGCCGCCAAGGCGATCGGGCCTGCCGCAACCGCGGTCAAGCTCGACGTCACCAATCTCGCAAGCATCGATGAGATCGTCGCGCAAATAGACGCAGACTTCGCCGGCATCGACATTCTGGTCAACAATGCCGCGATCTTCGACATGGCCCCGATCAACGAGATCACCGAGGCCAGCTACGACAAGGTCTTCGATGTCAATCTCAAAGGCCCGTTGTTCATGATGAAGGCCGTATCCAACGTCATGATTTCGCGCGGTCGCGGCGGTAAGATCATCAATATGGCGAGCCAGGCCGGCCGCCGCGGTGAAGCGCTCGTCACCCTCTATTGCGCCTCGAAGGCGGCGATCATCTCGGCAACGCAGTCTGCCGCCCTCGCCCTTGTCAAATATGGCATCAAGGTCAATGCGATCGCACCCGGGGTTGTCGATGGCGAGCATTGGGATGTCGTCGACGCCAAGTTTGCGGAATATGAAGGCCTCAAGCCAGGTGAGAAGAAGGCGCAAGTCGCCAAGACGGTGCCGATCGGCCGCTTCGCGACGCCGGACGACATCAAGGGGCTGGCGGTGTTTCTCGCATCTCCCGACAGCGACTATATCCTCGCCCAGACATACAATGTCGATGGCGGCAATTGGATGAGCTGAGAAGGTGCTGCGATGAAAGCAATCCAGTTTCTCGAAAAGGGCAAGGCGGCATTGGCTGATATCGCCATCGGCGACCTGCCGCCCGGCCACGCCCTTGTCCGTGTCAAGGCCGCAGGGCTCTGCCATACCGATATCGACGTTCTCCATGCCCGCTACGGTACCGGCGCRTTCCCGCTGGTGCCAGGGCACGAATTCTCCGGCGAGGTGATCGCTGTCGCCGAGGATGTGACCAGCGTCCGCCCCGGCAACCGCATCGCCGTGGACCCGAACCTTCCCTGCGGCCATTGCTCGGCTTGTAACAAGGGGCTCACGAACCTCTGCACCGCGTTGAAAGCCTATGGTGTTACGCAGAATGGCGGTTTTTCGGAATTCAGCACCGTCCGCGCCGATCACCTGCACGACATTGGCGACATGCCGTATGACCTCGCCGCCCTCGCCGAACCATTGGCATGCGTGTTGAACGGCCTTGAAGCCGCCGGCGTCGGCGCGAGACAGCCTCGCAACGCTCTCGTCTACGGGGCCGGACCGATTGGCTTGTTGCTCGGCCTCGCGCTGCAGGCCGCAGGAACGGAAAGAGTGACGTTCGCCGACGTCAACGAACAGCGCCTGGAATTCTCGGCCGGGCTCGGGTTCGACACGGCCATCTCGGGGTCGGCCGATCTCGATGGCCGCAAGCGCGAGTTCGATCTGGTGGCGGACGCGACCGGAATTGCCAAAGTGGTCGAAGGCATGATCGACCTCGTCGCCGACGGCGGCACCGCCCTGGTCTTCGGAGTCTGCGCGCCCGACGCACGCGTGTCGATTTCGCCATTTCAGATTTTCCGAAGGCAGATCAAGCTCGTCGGCTCACATTCGCTCAATCGCAACATTCCCGATGCGCTCGCGATCCTTTCCGCCGACCGGGATCGCCTATCGAGGCTTGTCACCCATCGATTGCCGCTCGAGGAAATGGTGCCGTTTTTCCTGAAGAAGCCGAGCGATCCAGCCACGATGAAGGTGCAATACGTGGCAGGCTGAGGACGGCGCGAGTTCTCGCTTTTCCCCGGAAGCCCAAGCGTTTATGACATCAGTGTTGAATCTCGATGGAGCAGGACGATTGGCCAAGGCGATCAAGACAATGGAGGATTTTTCCGAGTTCGTCGGATTGTCTCGGCCGACAGTTTCAAAATACTTCAACGACCCCTCGTCCGTCCGCAAGAAGACCCGCGATACGATCGAGGAGGCGCTGAAGAAGTCAGGCTTCCGTCCCAACATGTTCGCCGTCAACCTCAATCGCCGCCGCAGCAACATTATCGGCATCGTCATTCCGAATTCGCTGGATCCATTCTTCATGGCGCTGACGCGGCGCATCGAGGCCATTGCCAGCGAGGCGGGTTTCCTTGCCTTCGTCCTGTCCTCCGATGGCCGGCCCGATATCGAGGCGGAAGCGATCAAGACCTTTCGATCGATGAATGTCGCGGGCGCGATCGTCGCACCCATCGGCAAGCAGGCGGGAAACTCCGCCCTTGAACAGCTCGGGCGCGACATTCCCCTGGTTTATGTCGATACCCCGTTTGATGACGAAGCGGCTTTCGTCGGCACGGACAATCGCCAAAGCTTTGGCTTGATCGTTGACTATCTCTGCAGGTCCGGCGAGCCGCCCTGCTTCTTTGGCATGCCGAAGGTCAATATCAACGCGACCGAGAGAAAGAATGCCTATGTCGAGGCGATGGACCGACTGCGCCTCGATGCGCAGATCGTCGAGACCCCGGAGGTCGCGACATGGGACTTTGAAGAGTTCGCGTTTCAGGAAACGAACCGTATCCTTGAATCGAAGTCCGGCTTTCCAAGCCGCACCATTGTCTGCGCGAACGACCGTTTGGCCTTCGGCGTCATTGCCGCCGCCTGGGAAAAAGGTTTGAAGATCGGCCATGGCTCGGGCTTCGACATCCGCGTCGCCGGACATGACGACCATCCGCTGTCACGCTATACATGCCCGCCCATCACCACCGTCGCCCAGAATTACAACGAGATCGGCCGCCTCGCCATCGGCCTGCTGCTGAAGAAGCTTGGCGAGGATGTGATGATCGACGATATCAGGCTCAGCCAGGAGCGGATACTTCTCAAGGCGGAACTGATGTTGCGGAAGTCTGCCTGACGTCTATCGGGAATGGTGATCAAAGAGCCTCGTCGAACCGTGTTCGGGAGGCTTCGATGTGTCCGCGCTTATCAAGCGCCGAGTCCACCAAAGCCTTGAGCGGCCCTATCAGTGAGCGCCCGACCTCGGTCAGTTCGTACTCCACTTTCGGTGGTTCGAGGTGATGGATGAAGATTCGCTCCGAACAGTCTATTCGCAGGCCGGGATTCCCCCTGAATATGTCGAGTCCGTTGTCGATATCGAAAGACAATTCGCCAATGGCAGCTTCGACATCGTCACGGGAGACGTCAAACGCCTTGCCGGCAGAAATCCGCAATCGCTGCAAGCAGTTCTTGTATCGGCACTGAAAGAGATCGCGACTGTTTGATTGCCGCAATTTCCTCGGAGGCGAGATGTCAGGGAACCTTCTGTCTCTCGCCCACGCCTTCAGTTCATCGACTTGAACGTCTCGAAAATCAGTGCCCTCAGCCAGCGATGAACGGGATCTGCGTCCATGCGGGGATGCCACGCCTGGACGATGTTGAAGCCCGGCACGGAGACCGGCAGGTCGAAGGTTCTGATCTCGGCTGTCGCGGCGGACTTGCAATAGGATTTCGGCACCGAACCGATCAGGTCGGATGCCGCCGCGACGGCGATCACCGCCGGAAAACTTGGCACGATCAAACGGACATCGCGAACAAGATCCAGTTCGGCGAGCGCCATGTCGATCTGGCTGGTGAAGTCCGCATGCGGCGAAAACAGCACATGGCCCCAGGCGCAATAGCGCTCGGCCGTGATCGAATCGGCTTCGAAGATCGGGTGCCCTGCCCTCGCGAGGCCGACATACCGGTCCTGGAATAGCGCTTGGCAACGCAACTCCCCGCTATCGGCCGGCAGCACGCCGATATCCAGATCGATGACCGCATCGCGCAAGGCCTGGACATCCTTGTCAGATCGCGGCGCAAAGCGAAGCCTTATCCCTGGCGCCGTATTTGCCACGGCGGCGCTCAGGCCTGCAGCAAAGATCAGCACGAAGGCTTCGTTGGCGCGGATGGTGAACTGGCGCCGTACATTGCGGATTTCCACGGTCGATGGCGGACTGAGCACCGTCTCGACGGCCTCCTTCAATGCATGCACCTCTGCCGCAATTGCCAAGGCGTGCGGCGTCGCGACCATGCCGCGCCCGGCCTGCACGAGGATCGGATCGCCTAAAGCCGTCCTCAAGCGTGACAGCGTCCGGCTCATGGCGGATGTGCTCAGTCCCAGCCGGCGCGCAGCGGCAGACACGCTCTGCTCGCGCAGCAGCGCATCCAGTGCCACCAGGAGATTGAGATCCAGATCAGACATGGCGCAATTCTAGTCATGCATGGCGCTGTACGCAACAGTCAATTGACTGCGTTGCGTCTGGCGCAAGGAGTTGGCGAGACCTAATTTGTCGGCATCCAACAAACCCGGGAGTTCCCATGTCTCTCACATACACAGAACCAATGTCTCAGGACGGCCTGGCCTCACCTCGGCGGTACCTGGCCGTTGCCATGTTGCTGCTGGCAGTCGTCCTCGTCGTCCTGGACGGCGCCATAGCCAATGTCGCCCTGCCCTCGATCTCGCTGTCGCTGCATTCCGAAGCGCATAGTACCGTCTGGGTCGTCTCGGCCTATCAACTGGCCGTGCTCGTCGCCATCCTCCCCTGCGGCGCGCTGGGCGAAATCTTTGGCGCGCGCAGAATCTTCCTGATCGGGGTTGCATTGTTCACTGCAGCCTCGGCGGCTTGTGCCTTCGCACCCAATCTTCCGCTGCTGATCCTGGCCCGCTTTGCACAAGGCCTTGGCGCCGGCGCGATCATGGCTCTGGCGATGATGAACCTGCGCTCGGCTCTGCCGCAGCACATGCTGGGTCCGATCATCGGCGTCAATGCCATGGTCATCGCGATCTCTTCCGCCGCCGGTCCCGGCATTGCCGGCGCCATCCTGTCCGTCACCACGTGGCCCTGGCTGTTTGCGGTCAATATACCGCTCGGCATCGTCGTTCTTCTCGGCGGCGGTCTCTTGGGTCAAGTCGACGGCGTCAGGCGCAGGCTGAACGCCAGGGCGCTGCTTGCCAACACGCTGATGTTCATCCTGTTCTTCTGCGGCGCCGACCGGATTGCGACCGCACCGGTGAGCGGGGCCACGCTCATCGCCGCCGCACTCTTCTGCCTCATCGTGCTGCTACGCCTCGAGCGGCAGAGCGCCACTCCGCTCATTCCGACGGACCTCCTGGCAACGCCGGCCTTCCGCGTGGCGGTCATCGCCTCGATCTCCTGCTTCTGCGGCCAGATGCTGAGCTATATTGCGCTGCCCTTCTACCTGCAGCACACAATGCACATGACGCCGGTGCTGGCCGGCCTCTACATGATGCCCTGGCCTGCCGCGACCGCGATCATCGCGCCGATTTCGGGACGCCTGGCGAACCGTGTCAAGACGGCATGGCTCTGCGCCATCGGCGGAGCGCTGCTGGCCCTCGGCCTGGTGGTGGCCGGCTTCAGTCCGAGCGACCCGCACGGCATTGCGTTTCTCATCGGCACGGTGATCGCCGGCCTCGGTTTCGGACTGTTCCAGACGCCGAACAACCGCATCCTGCTTCTCTCGGCGCCGAAGGCCAGAAGCGGCGCGGCCGGTGCCATGCAAGGCACAGCACGGCTCCTCGGCCAGACCCTCGGCGGCATCTCCATGTCGATCATCTTCGCAGCGCTGCCTTTGTCGATCGCGCTCGAATTCGCGATCGTCATGTCGGCCGGCTGCGCGGCAGCGGCGAGCCTGGTCAGCATGAGCCGTGCCCGCTACGAAGTGGTCGGATAGGTTACGACGCCCGAAGAAGCGGACCTCATGGTATCGGAACAGAGGCGTTTCCCAGGAGGGCGAGCGCCTCTGTTTGTCCTCAAGAGCCCCCTCGCCCTCAGCCGCGCGACGTCAGCCAGACCCCGACGAGTGTCACCGCGAGTCCGATGAACATGGCCGGCGTCAATGGCTCGGAAAACAAGGCCCAGGCCCACAGCATGGTGACCGGGGGACTGAGATAGATCGCGGCACTGACTTGCGCGACGGGAAACAGGCGCAGGCTGGTGTAATAGATCGAATAGGCGGCGAATGTTGCAAACAGCACCAGCCATGCCATGCCGATGGCGAAGTTGATCGTCATCGGCGGCGCCAGGTTGCCTTGTGCCATCGCGCATGCACCGAACAGGACCGAGCCGGTCAGCGTATGAATGCAGAGGCTCTGATGCACCGGCATGTGCAGCGTCGGCCGCCGCTTATGCAGAACGGAGGCCAGCGCAAAAACCAGCATCGACGCCACCGTGACGCCATAGGCCCATGCCGGCGCCGTGCCGAAGCTCAGGCTATCGAGCGACACGAGCAGCACGCCAGCCACTGCAATCGCCGTTCCCAACCATTGCCGCCGGCTCAGCTTTTCGCCCAGCACGGGTTGCGACAGGCATGCGATCGCCAGCGGCAGCAGGTCGGAAATCAGCGCCACCAATCCGGTCGGCACGCGCTGTTCGATCGCCAGGGCAAAGCCACCCAGATAGAGAAACACCGACATGACGCCGAACACCATCTGCTCCAGCACGCTTCGCAAGTGCATGCGCGGACCTATGGTGAGAGCAAAGGGCAATAGGATCACCCCCGACAAAAGCGTTCGCCAGAACAGGAGCAACGGCACGCTCGCTTCCTCGCTCGCATAGCGTATGCCGACGAAACCGGAACTCCAGCCGATCACCAGCAGTGTCGCCATGATCGGCCACAGAAAACGGCGCCGATTGGGCATGGGCTGGGATAGAGACTGGTCGGTCATGGCGCTCTCGGAGAATATGTTTACCAGCCAGGCAATAGGCTGCGGCACTTTCGATTGCACATGACAAATTTCGATGGAGACGTGAATTCTATGTCGACTGAGGAATACACCTTTGCGAAAACTGCTCATCAGCGGCATAATCGATTTAGGATCATTCACATTGGATCGAGCCGGCATGACCGAGTTGAACAGCCGACGCCTGGAAATCGACGCCTTGCGTGCGCTCCACGCGATACGGCACCATGGCGGAGTCACCCGGGCCGCCGAGGCCCTGGGCCTGTCGCAATCCGCCGTGAGCCACAAGATCAAACGGCTGGAAACCAGCCTCGATTGCGAACTGCTGAGCCGCAAGGCCGGCGCGGCGATGTTCACCGCCGCCGGCGAAGATCTGCTCGATTATGCCGGGCGCATTCTCGGCCTGCATGACGAGGCGCTTCTCAGCCTGACGAAGACGCCACTCGCGGGACGTATCGCGCTTGGGCTGACCGAAGACACGACCTTGACCGATCTGTCGCGCATCCTCGGCCGTTTCCGCCGGCTCCATCCCGATGTTTCGGTCCGCACGAAAGTGCGGATGAGCCTGGTTCTCAGGGCCATGCTGGAGCGTGGCGAGCTCGATGCGGCCATCGTGCAGGTGTTCGCCCACGAGGTTCGCCCAACGGATGTCGTTCTCTTTCGTGAAGATCTCCATTGGGTGAAGCATGCGGACTTTCCGCTCCGCGACAGCGGTCCCGTACCCTTCCTCTCCTTCGACGACGAGTGCTTCTATCGCAGATGGGCACTGGACATCGCCCAGGACGGCGAATTGGTGCTCGAGACGATGTTCGAATGCGCCAGCGCGGCGGGCATCGTCGCCGCGGTCATGTCGGGCTTGGGCGTGGCGCTGTTGAGCGAGCGTCACCTGCGCCCCGAAATGACGATCATCGCCAATCGCCTGCCGGCGCCGCCAGCACTCGCCTATGTCGTGCGCCGCGCCAGAAAGGTGCGAAACCCCGCGCTTGATACGCTGGTTGCGGAGATCGAAAAAGAGGTCAGCCGCTATGGCGGGCTGGTTCTGGTCGGCTGAATTTCTGTCGGCGTTCACTAACAATCTGTGCGGAAGATGCTTCACCTTACCGGCAACCACGCATCAACAGCCACAGGGCCACATCCTTGAGCCCCGTTTGCACGGACCGCCAAAACTATCCTGAGCATGCCGTGTCGGGATCCAGTCCCGCCACGCGTCTTCAAGACGGACAAGCCACGGAGAGCAAAGATGACGATCACGATTACCGCCTTTGAACGGTCGCCCGATGGCGGCAGGGGGCTGGCGCGCGATATGCGCGTGCGCTGGGCGCTGGAGGAAGTGGGTCAGCCTTACGAGGTTCGTCTTCTGTCGTTCAAGGCGATGAAGCAATCCGCGCATCTTGCGCTCCATCCTTTCGGACAGATCCCGACTTATGAAGAAGGCAATCTCGCGCTCTTCGAGTCCGGCGCGATCGTGTTGCATATCGCTGAGCGCCATGCAGGCCTCCTGCCTGATGATGTCGATGCCCGGGCGCGGGCGATCATGTGGATGTTTGCCGCGGTCTCGACGATGGAGCCGACGATCGTCGATCGCGAAGTCGCGATACTGGCCGAGGGAGACAGGAGCTGGCACAAGGAACGCCTGCCGCTCGTCGAGGCACGCATTCGTACGCGGCTCTCAGAACTTTCCACGCGCCTTGACGATGCCAATTGGCTCGACGGCGCCTTCAGCGCCGGTGACCTCGAAATGATCTCGGTGCTCATCAGGTTGAGAAGCTCGGGTCTGCTGGACGGCTATCGAAACCTCTCCGCCTATGTCGCCCGCGGCGAAGACCGACCAGCCTACAAGCGTGCCTTCGCTGCTCAAAAAGCCGTTTTCACCGCCGCGTCGGCGGATTGAAATTCGAGCCGTCGAACATAACGCCTTGCTCCGCCGTCACCGCAATTCTTCCTCGATCGCCTCACGGATCGAGCCGATGATGAAGTCTTCAAGTGATGTCCCTGCCGTCGCCTAAAGGGCGCCGCAATCCAGCCCATGGCCCGCGAACAGTTCTGTTGCAGCGCAACAAAAGTAGGAACTTTCGAAGTCCGGTGGTGTTGCACCGTCACAATTCAAGAAAGGACTCGATCATGGAAAATTCACTCAACCTCGGACAACCCATCCCCACCGGCATCATCACGCCAACAGAAATTCTGTCTCCCCGAGACATAGCATCGGCGGAACCTCAGATCGACAATAGCGAGATGAATGAACACGCTCGGCCAGTGCTATCGCCAACACAGGCTCTTACCGGAATGATGCTCATACCGTTCCTTGCCTGGGCGTCGATGACGGCGTCTTATATGCGATTTTTCGAGCTGACAGATGACAATGCCGGCAGGGCATGACTTCGGTCGCCCCGCTCTATGCGGCGGGGCGAGGCCGCTGGGTCATGCCGCACAGGTCCGAACGTAGGCATGACTTTAATTATCTTCAACCTGTTCATGCAGCAGAACCCTGCGGTCCGGCGAAGATAAGAGCCCTCCGACTTGTGTCCGATATCGGACAACAGCCACCCTTCCCCTTGTAAGCGATTTTGCGCGGCCTTAAACCCGACACCATTGTCGGGTATGCAAGTCCTATCGTTCACAACTCCATGGCGTGGACGGCTAGGAGACCCATTTGCTCTTGCCCTCATGAAGGAAGAGCGATGGCCTACCCGGATAGAATTCCAACCAATAACCGCCTCCTCGCCAATATGTCCGACGCTGACTTCGGCCGGCTGTCGCCGCAGATGGAGCATGTGGAACTCCCACGTGCGCTTGCTTTGGCAGCTCCGGGTCAGATCGCTGATTATTGCTATTTCATCGAGAGCGGAATCGGATCGATCGTACTCGAATTCGAAAGTGGCGTGCAACGGGCGGAAATCGGCATCGTCGGGCGCGAGGGCATGGTGTCGACGGCTTCGGTGCTGAATGCACCGTCCGCACCTTTTTCGATCTTCATGCAGGTGGCGGGTAGCGGTTACCGCCTCAACGCTGGTCTGCTCTCGTCTGTGATGGTCGAGAGCCTCACATTGCGGAATCTGCTGACGCGCTATGCGCAGACAATGTCGGTGCAAACCTCGTATACCGCCCTCGTCAACGCTACCCAGCATGTCGACCAGCGCCTCGCGCGGTGGATTTTGATGTGCCATGACCGTGTGGACGGCGACACCATCATTCTCACCCACGAATTTTTGGCGATCATGCTGGCGGTACGCCGCCAGAGCGTCACGGAGGCTCTCCCCCTGCTGGAAGGCACGGGTCTCATCAAGGCCGAACGCAGCCGCATCAGAGTACTCGACCGCCCAGGCCTGATCAAATTTGCCGGTGATTCGTATGGCGCGCCGGAGGCGGAATACAGGCGCCTCATGGGCTTTTGACGGGGTCGGTTGCTGCGTGTCCCGATCGATCCGGCGGCTGGCTGCGGCTGACCTTGAACGGGAGTGATGACGGACGATCTCGCAAAGCCGTCGCGCCTCGCGTCGTGTCGCTAAAGGTAATCGCAAAGCCCGAGTAATCTCGCTATCAAATTTGTCCGGTACCGGACATCAGTCGCTTATCGGCAGAATCGAGGCCTCGCAAGCACCCGAATCCTCTGTCCGATATCGGACCGTAATATCGCTCGCGCGTAAGTATTCAGGCGCGTAAACTCCCTTTCCGCGTCGATGTTCGTTGGTCATCGCGGCCATTATCGTCGGCGGGGGCAGCTCGGGTGGTCCGGTGCAGGGCAGACCGAACGAGGACGGTGAGGGTCCGCTCTCCTCTGGCGGTTTACCGCCACACCCGATGCACCCCCTGGCGGGGATTTTTGACCGATCTCGCGTCGCGGATCAGGCGAAGCTACCCGTGCTCCAATGAGACAAAAGGTCGAGATAGTTCGCCCCGGAATACGTCAGCCGCGACCTCGATGTCCCATGGACATGCGGGCATTCATCTGTCAGACGAAACCTCCCGACATAGGCACAGATCCGAGTGATCTCACGTGCGGACGGCGACAACGACCAAGTTCGCGCCACCCAGCAAACTGGACACCGAAGATGGCGAGGCCCTTCTGAGACCTCGCCGCTGACCGAATGCTAATTCATGACCTTCATGGCCTTTGCCATGTGCATCTTACAGTCTTTTACCTTGTTGGCCTTCATCGACACCCGGGCCATGTCCATTTCTTTCATCGCCTTGTCCTTCATGCCTTCCATCTGGGTTTTCATCATCCCCATAGAGGCGTTGTCGCACGTGGTTTCCATCGCCAGCACCGGGATCGCAACATGCTCGCGACCAGCGCGACAGCGAGTGTGAATTTCAACATTGCAGTCTCCTGGGAGTTGGCCTGATCGCCCGGCAGGTTCATTTGGCAGGTTTGCGATGATCGTCTGCCGTTTCTCATAAGCAAGCGCTGTAGGCGTCTTGGTTCGACGCGTTGCCCAGGGCCACTGTCAAGGAGTGTCTCGCGCGGCTGACGCGGCTTTTCACCGTTCCCAGCTCACAGCCCAAGCTGGCTGCGACGTCGTTGTAGCTGTGACCCATCGCGACCCGGATCACGGCGTCGCGATTGGTGGATGGAAGTTGGTCCAGCGCGGCCCGCAACTCGTTTGAACGGACTGCCCACTCCTGGGACGGCGCGACCTGGACGCTCATCGCGGCGACCTCATCGTCGACGTTCGGCTCCCGGCAAAGTCGATGGTAGCCGCTAATGAACGAGTTTCTCATGATCCTGCCGGTCCAGTTCTTCATGCTGGTTCCCGGTTGGAACCGCGCGAGCGCTCCGAGAGCGTTGAGCATCGTCGTCTGCATAAGGTCCTCCGCGTCGCAGCCGTTTCGCGAAAGCCGTAACGCCAGGCGCATCAGGAGAGGACGAACGTTCAACAACTCGCGCTCCAACGCCGCTCGCAGTTGAGGCGTCAGTATATTATCTTCGCGTTTATCGATCATCGCACCCTCCTTTGGACTGTCCGATAACGTACAATTCCCTGTATTGTTCAGGCAGCGCGGAAAATATTTGCGGGACAACGACGATGATGATGCAGAAAACAAGGTATTTTCCAAATAAAACAACAGAATTTCCCTCGTAATCAGCCTAAAAAATATTTCTTAGGCGAGATTTCGGTTTCGAAAATCTCTGACATTTCTATCGGAAAATCGATTGAAAGCATTCGTGTAAAAGTAAAAATCTCAATCACCTTCAGGTGGTTCCGAGGTAGCCGTGAAAACTCTCGGAACGATTGCATTCTCCGTTTCTTGGCGACAGCTTGGTTTCAACCAACGCCAAAATGATGGCGCTGCATTGCATTACTCCTCACCAYTTAGAAAATGCCCGATGGCGGCGAGCGGGCGAACGCCATCACAAACGATCTTGGTGATTGCCAGCATCGGCACCGCGAGAATCGCTCCTGGTACGCCCCACATCCAGAACCAGAAGATCAATGCGATGACCACGAGCACGGGATTGAGCGTGAAGCGCCGGGCGAGCAGAATAGGCGTGATGATCTCACCCTCGACAACGTGGATTGCGCAATAAAGCGCCGCCGGCAGAAGCGCCATCCAAAGCGTGTCGATGACCAGCAGACCGGCAAGAAGAAAAATCCCAACGCCGAGCAGCGGTCCCATGATCGGGACGTAGTTGAGCAAAAAGGCGGCAACGCCCCACAGGACCGGGTCACCAAGTCCGGTCAGCCACATGGCAATGCCCGTCGCAAGACCAACGCTGGCATTCATCACGGTGATGGTAACCAGGTAGGCCGAGATGTTTTTCTCGACATCCTGCGACAACTCGACGATCTGCCGCTTTTCCTTGAAATTGGGTAATATTTCGACGGCGCGTCTGAGAAAGGTGCTTCCGGATACGAGCAGAAAAAACAAGATGATGATCGTCTCGAAGAAGCTGGCAGCGAAGTGTGTCGTACCGGCAAAAAGCGTAGCAGCAATGGTTGCACCCGAGCCGCCGCCTGGCACCGACCCCTGTTGCATCAAGCCGTCGATCTTATGCAGGAATGTCTGCAAAACTCTGACGGGTTCATCCAGGAACTTCAGGCGCTCCTGCAGCCTGGGAATCCCCTCCGGCAGTTTGGCGGCCCATTCTGTCGCAGGGCCGGAGATCGCAGCTCCAATGCCGACAATGGCGCCGAAGACGAAAAGGATCAGTGCCAAGGCCGCAAGGCTTCTCGGAAGATGCAATTTCTCCAGCAATCGCATGCCCGGTTGGAACAGAAGCTTAAGAACAAGCGCCAGAACGATCGGCAACACGATTTCGGCCGCCACGTAGGCGATGCAGAGGACGGCGAGCCCAACCAGAACCGAGAGCAGAACGATAATGGGATCGGAAGGCAGGTTGAGCGGCTTGGCTTGCGTGGCTGAAACAACTTTTGAATCAGCAACGTCTGGCGTCAAATCTCTTTTGTCCTCATCTAACATGGCACTTTTCTTTTGAGTGGGGCTTCGAAGAGCCGCCGACACGATCGGCAGGAATTAACCGTCGAGGGGAAGATTTGCGCCCACGAAATCGAATGAGGTGACAGATCATAGTCGCCAAGTCAGCGAGCAATGGTGGCTCCAGGCACACTATTGACTGTAGCTGGGGGCGATAAACGCCCGGGTCTCACATCCTTGTCACGCGCTTTGACAACTGCGACCAGTCGCTTATGTTCCACGCAATAGTCCTGAGCCTGGGCTACGTCCCACGTGATGGATGCGCAAACAGGATATCTTGCGTTGGTCCGCGGGCCACTCATAGAGCTGCAGCCCTGCTGTTCAGATCCGGCGATCGAAACAGTCCTGACACCGAGCCTAGTGTTGGGCCTGCGGCAGCGCCGGACGGGGGTTTGAGTGGATCGCTGTTACGATTGATGACCTTGGATCTCGCCGACAATTAATCACAGAGCCCTGGGTTCAACAGGCGTTTGCCCCGGCCGGTTATTCGATATCCGTCAACTCGCTCAATCCACCCATTGCTCATCATATTGCGAAGTGTTTTCAAGCCAACCTTGGAGAGGGAGTTAGCGGTCACTATCGCATCGCCGGCAAAAAGGTTCAGGACCTTCAATTCTTTGGAACTAGGCTTTTCCATCATCTTATCCCTTTCGACTCGGGTAACCGACATCATACCCCACCCTTGCCAATGACGATGATGGCCAGCGACAGGCGACGGGCATCGACAGACGAGACTCATTTTCTCTTATCGGCGAACGTGAGGCAAGCGGCATAAAAGGCGCGCACCAGCGTGTCCGGCTGAGGGGCAATTTCTTTACAGGTCGTGGACGGTGCGACGATCCACTCGAAAGCCACGCTCCTTGAACATTTCTTGGGGGTCACGATGGCTCAACGGATAGTGCAACGATCAGCACACCCGCGTGAATGATCAATCTCACCTTAAACCGCCGACTTTTGAAAATCGCATTGGACGGGCGCATTGGCGCTTCGAAAAAAAGGATTGAATAATGTACGCTATCAAGTTTTTATGCATTTCCTGAAGATTATCTTTAGCGCCTAAAAAGTCAAAAAGTACGCTCAATCGCAGGCGGGGAGAATTATCTTTCGCAAAATCTCGCATGAAGAAATTTATTATTAATAGCTCTGTACCACAGCACCAATTCGGATTATGTAATAAACCACTAATGGATAATTTTATTTAATTCCGAACTTGAGTCGTCGGCGCAATGATGCGGTTACGAGTGAAAAAGATAATGACCTCAATAATCAAGAGCGACAAATCTAACACCTTTTGGGTTATCGGAGCGAGAAAGCCATGAACTCTACAATGATAACTGACGAAAACAATATTCAGACGAAGACTATCCCGCTCAATGGACTGGATCATTCGAGCACAGTTCGCAGTTCGTCCATTTCACCCGCGACTGGAACGCGTGAGCTTTTGATCGTCATCATCGATAATCGTGCCCTTGATCGGCAGTGCCTTGCGCGATGCATCACGGCAACGCGCGCCGATGTTGCGGTATTGACGGTGGATTCCGTGGAGGAATGGCGAAGGCGCGATGAAGAGGTGATGCCCGCGGCGATCCTTTTGAACATCGGCAGCACCAGAATGTCAGACCGCGTGGTCGCCGAAGAGATCCAGACGCTCGCGTCGGAATTCGCCGCACCGATCGTCATACTTGCGGATTCGGATGATCCCGCGGAAATCGTGCGAGCGCTCGAATGTGGCGCCAAAGGATATATCCCCTCCTCGGTGAACATAGACGTTTGCATCGAGGCGATCGCACTGGCAATGGCAGGCGGAATCTTCGTGCCGGCCAGCAGCCTGCTTTCGATGCGCCATGTTCTGAATACTGCATTCCCGGCGCCCCGCCCGCTTTCGGGCATGTTCACCGTGAGGCAGACCGAAGTCGTCGATGCTCTTCGCCGCGGAAAGGCCAATAAGATTATTGCCTATGAGCTCAACATGCGGGAAAGTACCGTGAAAGTTCACGTCCGCAACATTATGCGGAAGGTCAAAGCCACCAACCGCACGGAAGTGGCGTATAAGATCAACGACCTTTTTCCTATGGATATTCAGCCGACGAACTAGGCGCGCCATGAATGGATAGGGGAATTTTCTGTCACTCACGACGAACGTTCCCCATTCCGCATCGGACGATAGGAGCGCGCAAGGAGGATTGACTTCATTGACGATCAAGGAGCTTTTCTCTGATTTGGTCTTTTGAAGCCAAGCTGCTGCCGATTTGATTAGGATCATATTGCCGCGCCGAGGCCTGTTACAGGTCTTTCGCATTGACCCAGCTTTGACAATTCGGCGGTGATTGGGGCAGGGTTTTCAACTCTATAGCGGCAATGTGCGTTTCAATTGCCGCCCACCAAAAACCTTATCGCCTGCTTGTTGACGTCTGAGCTCCGCCAATAACATATCCAATGGCCAGCCCGAGGAGACCGGCTGAGATTGCAATGGTGGACGCGGTGCCAGGATTGTCCCGCACCACTGCGACCATTTCTCGCCCTTGGTCTTCGACGCGATGTGCTGCGTCGCGTAGACCGTGTGTGCTGTAGTCGAGTGCGTCACTCGCATTTTTCGAGGCAATCGATGCGATCGACTGCGACAGGTCGACGATTTCCGCTTTCAGGTCTGTGAGTTGTTCCTGCAATTCTTGCTGTGTTGCCATCTTCGCGCTCCTTGCTATCTTCCAACTGAACGGAAGCGGAGACCGCTTGTTCCACACGACCTCGCATGGTCATGTTTTGCCTGATCTCGGTCACGGCAAGAAGATATTCGACGAGTGAACGCCGCACCGGAACTTCAAGCGTTCCGACGACCAACTGCTATCTATGGTTGAATAAGCGGTGATGGCGGCCCTATCCAAGGGGATGTCTATTGTCGCAGGTCATCCAGGCGTGCCAAGGCTTGTTGCGGATCCGGGCAGCGCGGCACAATGACCGCCTACCTCCCCTGGTTCGGCGATGCAACGACCACCAGTTGATGCGAGACCGGCCGTCAAACGCTCGCGCATAAACGTCCAGCCAGGACATGGAACGTCAAAGAGTTGCGCTGTGGGCGACCACGATAAAACCCTTCCTGCCGACGCCAAAGGAAAGCGCAACTCACGTTTACGACAATGATTCCTTGCTTATCTCCGCGCGTAAGCGCATTGTTGGTTGTTAGCAGCATTTGAAGCGGGCGCTGCTTTTTAGGGTTGAAACCCTAGCCCCAACCGAAGGAGGACACGATGTCTTCCGCACCTATTCGACAATATCTCACATCCAAAGACCTGAACATGCTCGCCCGCGTGCTTGACACTGCCGGCATGTACGATGTCGCCACCGCATGGCACAACAGACAACGGGAGAACGGCGCTCGCTTTTTGATTGATCGCTTCCAAGAAGGGATTGCTACAGAAAATGAATTGTTCATAGCGCTTATCCGGAGCGTGGCCGTTCTCGACCCCTCCTCCATTCCCAATTCTCGTCGGACCAAGGTCAGGGTTCTCCCTCAAAAAAACAGCACGCGGTTCGCATCCGGATTCGCGCATCGGAGGGACACTTTCGTCAGCAAATTGCCGTGTGCGGGCGAAGCATTCTGACACGATCATTATTTTTTTGAACAGCGAAAGCGCGTCCGCTTATCCAGCGAAGAGCGCCAGGGAAATCATGCATCGCTCTCGCCTCAAGTGAAAGCGATGCATGATTTCCGATATGGAGAAACGGTTATGAACATGATTCAGCGCATAGGCTTTATCGGCAACTCCCTGCCGCGCCGCTGCGGCATCGCCACCTTCACGAGTGATCTCAGCCGGGCGATTTCCCTGTCTCCCGACAGGATTGAAACAGGCATCGTCGCCATGAGGGATGGCGATCGCATCTATTCCTGGCCGCCCGAGGTTAAATTCGAAATCCGCGACAATATTGTCGATGACTACGAGCGGGCCGCCGATCACCTCAATGCGGGCAGGTACGACATCGTGTCGCTGCAACACGAATTCGGCATCTTCGGCGGCCAGGCCGGCAGCCATGTCATGGCACTTTTATCCCACTTGCGGATGCCGATCGTCACGACGTTCCACACCGTTCTGTCGAAGCCGGATGCGATGCAGCGCATGGTGATGGAGCAGATTGCCACTGCCTCCTCCCGTGTCGTCGTCATGGCGGAAAAGGGACGCGAATTGTTGCAGACGGTTTACCAGGTGCCGGCGTCGAAGATCGATGTCATCGCCCATGGCATTCCGGATGTCGCTTTCAGCCAACCGGACGATGCGAAGGCGAAGCTCGGCTTCAGCGGGAAATCGGTCATTCTTACCTTCGGGCTCTTGTCTCCCAACAAGGGCATCGAAGTGGTGATCGACGCCATGCCGGCGATCCTGCGGACCTGCCCCGATGCGGTCTATGTGGTTCTGGGCGCGACGCATCCCAATCTGATGCGCGATGAAGGAGAAGCCTACCGCGAGAGTCTTCAAGCCAGGGCGAAAGCGCTCGGCGTCGATCGCCAGGTTATTTTTCTCAACGAATTCGTCGACCAGGCACGGCTGCTTGTCTTCATTGCGATGTGCGACGTCTACGTCACGCCTTATCTGAACGAGATGCAGATGACCTCCGGTACGCTGGCCTACAGTTTCGGCCTCGGCAAAGCGGTGGTCTCCACACCCTACTGGCACGCTCGTGAACTGCTCGACGACGGATTGGGAATCCTCGTTCCCTTCGCCGACCCGGCCGCCACCGGCGCGGCGATCGCCCGCGTTCTCGGCGACCCATCGCTGCGCCAGGACATGCGTGAGCGCGCTTATGAAAGCAGCCGGTCGATGACATGGGAGAGGACTGCGGGAAAATACCTTGCGACTTTCAATTCGATCCTGCGCGGCCAATCCAGGCAGTGGATATCGGCGCCCAGGGGAAATCTGCGGGAAACATCCGCCGTCAGGCCGGACGTGAAGATGGGCTATTTTCTGTCCATGTGCGACGATACCGGGATTTTGCAGCATGCCGTCCATTCCGTGCCGGATCGGACCCACGGTTATTGCGTCGATGACAACGCCCGCGCCCTTCTGCTGGCCTGCACCCTGGGCCTGAGCGGTGAGAAACCCATGCCTGATATCATGACCGCTCGTTTCGCCGCCTTCGTGCAACATGCCTGGAACCCGGACACGGGACGATTCCGCAATTTCATGAGTTTCGGCAGGCAATGGCTCGAAGACCAGGGGTCTGAAGACAGTCACGGACGGACGTTGTGGGCGCTCGGCGCCTGTGCATCCAACGACACCGACGCGGCCCGGCGGCGCTGGGCAGCCGCTCTGTTCTCGCAGGCGCTGACAGCGGTCGCGGGCTTCACCTCACCCCGCGCATGGGCTTTCACCCTGCTCGGCCTCGATCCCTATTGCGCAGCCGCACCGCAGGACAGTTTCGCCGCCGATTTCCGCGTCCGGCTTGCAAACCGGCTGCTTTCACGGCTCTCCCAGATCGAAACGAAAGACAGGCCGTGGTTCGAGGAAGGCCTTACTTACGATAATGCGCGCCTGCCGCAGGCACTGATCCTAACGGGCATGGCAACCGGCAGATCCGATTGTGTCGACGCCGGCCTGCGGTCGCTGGCATGGCTCATGACCCAGCAGACTGCGCCGCGGGGACATTTCAGGCCGGTCGGTACTGACGGCTTCTTCGATATCGGCAAATCCCCTCGCCCGTTCGATCAGCAACCGCTCGAGGCAACAGCGACGATTTCCGCCTGCCTCGCCGCATGGAATGTCACGGGGGACAACCACTGGCGCGAGACCGCGTTTCGGACATACGGCTGGTTCACGGGTGACAACGACCTTTCAATTTCGCTGGTCGACGCGGAAACCGGGAGCTGCCGCGACGGATTGCATAATGACCGGGCAAACGAGAACCGAGGGGCTGAATCCGTCCTCTGCTATCTCATCAGCTGCTCCGAGATCCGCCACCTTTACCGCAGTCGCAAGAATGAATGGCAAGGCAACCTGATCCCTGTCGCCGCGGTATCCCCAATCAAAAGCAACGTCGTCCAGGCGACATCGAGGCATTCTTGACCTATCCGGCATTCCTGAACCGACAGGCGCTTTACCTGCGCCCCGATCCCGCACGCGTGATCGTGCGCCCTTTCAAACCTGCCACCGAACCACGCGACCTCAACCCTACCGACAAGACGCGGGCCGACCACATCGTCGAACGGGTGCTGGCTCTCGACCCCGGTGAAACAAAGAACCAGCTTACCGATGTCCTGGAGAATTTCGAGGGGCGGCATCGTAACCTGTTACGCATCTTCGAGGCCCGAGCCCTGTCGATGGAAGAGGCGTTTTCCGGGCATGTCGCCTTCAGCCAGCAGCAAAGACAACTGATCGGCGCCTACTTCATGAACGAATATTCGTTCGAGGCGGCGGCCCTTTTCAACCCAAGCATCGTCATGCATCCAGACCAGACAGGCGTTTCAGAGGGCGCGCAACGGTTCATCCTCAGCCTGCGGGCGGTTGGCGAGGGGCACATATCGTCCCTGACCTTCCGTTCGGGCGAAATCGCCGCGAGCGGCGCTGTCCGTATCGATACCCCTGCGCGCCTCGCATCGCTGCCGGCCGTCAGTGATGCCTTAGCCGACGACGATGCCACCCGCCTGACATTCGAACAAGACAGCGACATCAGCGAACGGGTTATCTTTCCGATAACGCCATCCCAATCCAACGGCATCGAGGATGCGCGCTTCGTCGAATTCAAAGATGAGGGGAAAAAGACATATTACGCGACCTATACCGCCTATAGCGGCCTTGCCATCCGCTCGGAACTGCTCGAAACCTCGGATTTCCTTTCCTTCCGCATGACGCCGCTCAAGGGCAGCGCGGCGCGCAACAAAGGCATGGCTCTGTTTCCCCGCAAGATCGGCGGAAAATTCGCCATGATCGCCCGGCAGGACAACGAGAATCTCTATCTCGTCTATTCCGACGATCTCTATACATGGGATGGCGGGAGCATCCTCATGTCGCCGAAATATCCTTGGGAATTCGTGCAGATCGGCAATTGCGGCTCGCCGATCGAACTCGACGAAGGCTGGCTGCTTTTGACACATGGCGTCGGACCCGTACGCCGCTATTCCATCGGCGCAACCCTGCTCGACAAGCATGATCCGTCAAAGATTCTCGCGCGTTCGGTGCAGCCGCTGGTACGGCCGGAACCTACCGAGCGGGAGGGTTATGTCCCCAATGTCGTCTACACCTGCGGCGCCATACGTCACAATGATCTCGTCGTGCTACCCTATGCGGTATCCGATACGTTTTCCAATTTCGCCACTACCGATATCAAGGCGCTTCTGGCCAGCATGGAGGGGGTATAGAGAGCCGCGCCGGGTCTCGATGGCCAAGCCCCGCCGACGAGGTCGGGCTGCCGATTGTCCTGGCGCTCGTGCTCAAGCTTCTGTTCCATCCTGAGCAGAAAAATTGATGGCTTCATGCAGCCAGCAGCATCAACAGCAGTCCCGGCTCGACAACCGCCACGGCGCTTTTCACCAGCAGACGGTCTGCTCATGAGCCTTCTTCACGGCCTCAAGCCTTCAGCGCGTCCGTCACGGGAAAAGCGTCAACCAGAGCGCCTTTGGCATCATGGATTTCAAATCTTGCACGACTAAGATCTTCGCGCGCTTCGATCTGCTGAGCCAGCATGCTTCTGGCGGCGGCTTCGGCACACTGGCGCGCTGCGGCGAGATCGACCTGCTCCGTGCCGCTGATGTCGTGGGTTACGGTCTCACCATCCGTTATACTGAAAAAGTAGTTGGGCATGGGCAGGGTTCCTGTAAGTGAGGTGCGGCCGGGCCTATTGGCTCGGCTAAAGAGCCGTGGAAAGCTCGTTGCGAATGGCTTCGACGCCCTTCACACCGGCGGCAATCGCGTTGGAGCAAGAGATCTCGGCTTTCGATGAAACCCAGCCCGCCAACGTGATGTCAAGGCCGGACGCCGACACGAATATGTAGCTGCTGTCCAACTCGCCCGAACGGGCGAATGCATTCTCCACCGCGGAGACGATATCTCCAGCCTCGGGGGCGGCAGGGTAACCGGCCAAATCAAGTGGCTCGAGGCGGTCACCTGGCGCGTTCGGGTGAGGACCATATTCCTGGAACTGCCCGATAAGCACGGCAGCCGCCTGCATTCTCATCGTTTGCTGGGCTTCGTTCCGGAAATTCTTCATACCTGCATCCTCGAGAATGCCATCGAGGATTTTGGACGATGCGGCTGATCGACATTTCTGGGAGTGCTGGGAAGACATGAGTCCTCCTTTGATTGGGGCTGGGCAACCTGAATCGCCCCGGCCGGTAGCGCCCGTAAAAGTGACCACCGATAGCGTGATTTTGTCATGCCAATGTGGTCTCCATAAGGCTCCTATGGACATCGGAAGAAGAGGGCGGCTCCCGTTGAAATCCGGTCAGCGCGTTCTTGATATCGGCTGCGGCCCGGGCTGGTTTTGGGCGGCAACGGCGACGCCGCTGCCGGAAAACCTGCAGGCTGACGCTCTCCGATCTTTCTCCGGGCACGGTTCAGGAAGCCGTCGAGCAATGCAAAGCCTTATCTATCGGCGACTTCAGGGGTCAGCAGGCCGATGCTGCGGCGCTGCCGTTTGCCGACGACTCCTTTGACGCGGTGATTCAATGCATATGTGCTATCACTTGCCGGACCCGTTCAAAGCCATCGCGGAAATGTATCGCGTGCTGAAGCCGGGCGGTTCCTGGCGCTAACCTCTTATCCCCCGGCGATGAAGCCGACGAGGCGCGGCTTGCCGCGTTTCGCAAGGCAATCGACGAAGCATTTCTGGCCGGCGATGGCGTGCTCGATGTCGACAAGGAAAGTGCGCTGTTTGTCAGCCACAAAACCAACTGAATTGATCCGCCAGACCTCCGGATGGGGTCGCTAAGTTGCCGATACGCTTTCACTTGAAGCGCCCGTGCGCTGAGGGCAACAGTCGGAAAATTGTCGAAGCACCACGGAACCATTTCGAGGATAGCTGGTTGAGGCCGAAACCGATGGAGGCGCCGATGCGGGGATGGTTTGCCAGAAAATGGGTGTCGCGTGTCGAGTACGACAACACCGTCAGTGAATTTCAGCATCAAATCAACGACCTTCAGGAACAGGTGCTCCTGAACCGGCAAGCACTCGAAGCGCTGGCGCTCATGCGGTCATCCGAGCAGCTCCGGAATCCGAAGCCAGTCTGGGTGAAGCGGCGGCGAAAGCTGGTTTACCGGCACGCCCATGACAATGTGATCATCGCCAATTTCCGGGACCGCGATTAGGCGTCTTCAATCTCGCGGCCATTGTCATTGGCGGGATTCATCACGATGTCGGCAACGCGCGTCAGATGCACGTAGTGGTCTATCAGAACGATCCAACCCAAAGCGCTCGCATGGATCATGGTGCCTTCCATTTCGTCCAGGCTGAACCCGCGGTCGATGCCGTATTCTATGATAGCATCGATGGGCACACCGTCGCCGGACGGCGATCCATGCTCGGAAATATATTCCAGGATCAGGTGGAGGTGCGGGTTGGTCTTCAAGGCATTCCTTCCATACGACATGGCTTCGAAAAAGCTCCGCATGCCTGGTCAACGACCGGGCGGCACTTCCGTTCCTGTTCGGGAGGAAGCCACGGACGCGCCGCTCCGCGCAATTCGATGTCCAGGCCATCTTCGGCGCTCAAAGAGATCGTCGTGGCCCGCCTTGGATCCCTCGATGCTTTTGTGGCCTTCAGACGCTATCAGCGCAATTGAGGGGGCAGGCGCTCGAACACAATATGCGCCGCCTCACGAGGCGATGAAGTCGCCGCTGTAACGATCAATCTCGCAGCCCCATCTGCCCCGCCTCAAGCCTGAGTTCCGGATGGCCCGTCAGGAGTCGCGGCAATCGCGGGGACGGCAGCACGTGCAAGTGCTGCGGCAAGCTGGGATTCGCTGAACGGCTTGCCAAGCTGCTGGATCGCGGTCGCGGCCCGGTCGGGCAGATTGGCGTAGCCGGACACCATCAGGACGGGGGTACCGGGGTGCCGCCGCTCGACTTCGAGGATCAACTGGTAGCCGTTCATTCCCGGCATAGCGAAATCGGTCACGAGCAGATCGAATTTCCCCGAGCCGAGCTTCTGCAAGGCCTGTTCCGCCGACGTCGCCTCAGTCACCTCATGCCCGAGTTCCTCAAGCATCATCATCGTGTTCATGAGAACGAGATAATCATCATCGACGCAAAGCACGCGCAAGAAAAACTCCTAGCTCCAACCGCGGCATCGGCATTCCGCCAAACGTGTGGCGATCTCAGGGATTACCTGCCGGCGCTTTGGCCCTTTTCACGCATCTCTTATCCCGAAACCGGCTGCCGCTTTCGGGAGACATGCGTCAGCAAAAGTTCCAAACGCGCCAGAGCGCAATTGGTTCCCGACAATCCCAGGCAACAGTTGCTCAGAAATATCAGATTCTTTCGCTGGACAACAGGCGTTGCAGGGCTCTCGCCAATTGTGCAGGACCGAACGGCTTGTCGAGCGTCGGCGTGGCGCCGCGGTTGGGCAGCTCGGCATAGCCCGTGGCGATGAGAACCGGAATTGCCCGCCCGCTTCCCGTGAGACGGTGGGCCAGTTCCAGCCCCGTCATGCCCGGCATCCCCTGGTCCGTGACAATGGCATCGAAAGTGCCGTCCTTGCCGAGAATCGCCAGTGCTTCTTCGCCGCTCGAAGCTGCCTGCGCCGAATGACCCAATTCTTCCAGCATCGACACCGTGCTGAACAGAACCAGCGCATCGTCGTCGACCGCCAATATCTTCAGGCTTTTCGACGCGCCGCCGGCAATGCCTTCCGGATGGTGGGTGGGGGTGGCATCGGCGTCGGTGGCCGGCAGCCAGAGCGCCACCGTGGTGCCCCTGCCGGGAGTGCTGACCATGTCCATCCATCCGGAACTCTGTTCGACGAAACCATGCACCATCGACAGGCCCAGGCCGGTGCCTTTGGAAACGCCCTTGGTGGTGAAAAACGGGTCCGCTGCCTTTGCCAGCGTCTCCGCATCCATTCCCGTGCCATGATCGATGACCGAGAGAACGGCGTAGTGCCCCTGGGCATCGTCGGCATGAACGCCGCGAGAGTCTCGCCTTTGCGCCGCAATCACGATCGTTCCGGCGTCGCCCAGCGCGTCGCGGGCATTGACGACGAGATTGAGCAGAGCGAGTTCGAGCTGGTGGGCGTCGACAAGCGCGACCACCGGATCGTCCGGAAGCTGGAGTTCGATCTGATGGCGTGGGCCGATGGACCTCTGCAGCAGGTTCAGCATCCCCCGCACGAGATCGCCGACATCGACGGGTTTCGGATCGAGCTTCTGGCGCCGGGCGAAGGACAGCATTCGTTGCGTCAGTGTCGCGCCGCGCGTGCCCGCTTCCATGGCGGATTCGACCAGGCGGTTCAGTGGGCTCTCGGGGCCGAGCCGTTTCTTCAGGATTTCGAGGCTGCCGATGACGACAGAGAGCAGGTTGTTGAAGTCGTGCGCCACGCCGCCCGTCAACTGGCCGACCGCTTCGAGCTTCTGGCTTTGACGGAGTGCAGCCTCTGCCCTCTTTCTTGCCGTGATGTCCACGAGGCCGCCCAGGATCAACACGCTGTCGGCACTGCGGAACACCTGCGCGGAGGTCATCACGTCCAGTTCCACGCCGTCGGCGGCCTTGAAAGCGTATTCCTCCTCCGATCGGCCGGCGTCGTTCAACAGCCGCTTCAGCGCATCAAGCCAACGTCCCGGAGAATCGCCGGTCATGAAGTCTTCCAGCCGCTGACCGACGACTGCGCTCCTCGTGGTCCGCAGGAGTGCCAGGGACGAATTCGACACTTCGGTGAGCCGGCCTGCGGCATCCATGGAAAACAACGGCATCGGCGTTTCGCGATAGAGCGATCGGAACCGCTCTTCGCTGGCGCGCAGCGCCTCCGCCTCGTTTGCCGCAAGACGGGCGAAGCGCCGATCGGCGATCGACGCGACAAGCGCCAGCGCCAGAATGAAGAAGGTTGTCAATGCCACCCCTGCCGCCAGTCCCGGCTGGCTTATGCCGGTAAAGCCGCGCGTCGCGCCGGGCATTGTCATCGGGGTGTAAGAGGCCGCCATCATGCCCGCATAGTGCATCCCGGCAATTGCGGCTCCCATGAAGATGGAAGCGACAATGCGCTGCAACGCCCCAGTGCGCGCGAAAGACACCCAGAGTGCTGCCATGGAAGCGCCGATGGCGATGAGGATCGATATCGACACCCAGGTCGCGTCATAGAAGAGCGTTGCCGGCATGCTCATCGCCGCCATTCCGG
The DNA here is from genome assembly GCF_056403555.1 of Rhizobium sp. P2_G2. Lineage (NCBI taxonomy): Bacteria > Pseudomonadati > Pseudomonadota > Alphaproteobacteria > Hyphomicrobiales > Rhizobiaceae > Rhizobium > Rhizobium sp. P2_G2. The sequence continues at coordinate 40,733 of NZ_JBFUFF010000026.1, read as the reverse complement.
TATAGTGCATTCCGGCGATGCCGGCGCCCATCAGGGCGCCGCTGAGCGGCAGTGACCAGGCTCTATGACCATGGCGGGCGACCACCAGGAAGCCTATGCCGGTCACCGCGATGGCAAGCGCCAGCGAAAGCAGCGTCAGACCGACGTCATAGGAGGCCTGCATGCCTGGAACGCTGAATGCCAGCATGGCGACGAAGTGCATCGACCAGATGCCTCCTCCCATGGCAAAGGCCGCCGCACAAAGCCATGCCGCCCAGTTCTCGCTCGAGCGTGCGGCGTTCATCCGCCCCGCAAGGTCGAGCGCGGTATAGGAGGCCGCGATGGCGATCATGATCGAAAGCAGGACGAGCGTCGGGTCCAGTGTGCCGGTGGTCATGCGTGATTCACTCCTCGCGCAGAAGTACCCGATCCGGCGTGCAGATTCCATAGCGATGAAGCCGGCGGACCGGGCGAATGGTCGGCCTCCGCAATGTCCGGACGAATACCGGACCGTGACATCGCCCAGCATTGCCTTTCCAGCAGACGCATGCGATGTCTCGCGCATCACGGAGACAACGGCCATTACATCGAGGTCCTCACTCTCGTTTCGCCTGTTCGCCCTGGTGCTCGCCGCCATGCTGCCGCTCGTCGCGATTCTGTTCTGGAACCTCTATTCGATTCGCGCAGCGAAAGAGCGGGAGGTGCATGCGGAAGCTTTCCGCGTCGGCCAGCTCGCGGCTCTTGAAATGCAGCATCTGCTGGATGGCTTCGAAAATACGCTGTCGGCGATCTCGGTCGCTCCAGCCGTCCAGAGCATCGACCCAGTGAGCTGCAACCAATATGTCGCTCGTGTCGCCAAGCATCTGCCGCAGTTCGCCGGCATCGCCGTGCTTGACGCGCAAGGGATCATTCGCTGCCGCCAGGAGCCGGCGGGCATAGGCGTCTCGCTCGTCGACAAGAACTATGTCCAGGGCGCTCTCAAGGGCAGGTTCTCGGTGGGCGAATACAGCATTGGCCGGGTGAGCAAAAAACCGATCCTGGCAGTGGCGGTTCCGGTGCAGGACGACGATGGCAAGACCATCGGCGCCGTCGCGGCCTCGCTGGACCTCAATTGGCTCGATCGCAGGCTCGCCGGGCGCAGTTACGCCCGCGACAGCAATCTCACCGTTGCCGACCGCACCGGCGTCATCCTCGCGCGTCATCCCACTCCGGAAAAATTCGTCGGCACCCGTATCCCCGAGCCGTATCAATCACTCGTTCATGCCGAAGCGCCGGGGACGATCGAGCTGATAAGCCAGGACGGGACGCGGCGCATCCTGGCTTATTTTCCACCCTCGGCGGCCCAGCCGGGTCTCTATGTCAGCGTCGGCCTTTCGACCACCGACGAATATGCGTCAGTGACGAAGGCGACATATTACGGCCTCGCCGTCACCGCGGTCGCCGGCGGGATCGCGCTGCTGCTGGCAAGCCTGACGGGACGCCACTCGATCCGGCGCCCGGTCGAACGCCTGCTTGCGACCGTGGAGGCCTGGCGCGGCCAGGACGAAAGCGCCCGAACCGGCATGGACCCGAAGAGCGGCGAATTCGGACGCCTGGGCGCGGCAATCGACGCCTATATGGACGAACTCGTCCTCGCCCGGGAGCAGCGCCGGCAGGACGAGGAGCAGCGCGAGCTTCTCGTCGGCGAGCTGGACCACCGGGTCAAGAACCTGCTGGCGACAGTGCAGGCCGTCGCCAGGCAATCATTCAAATCGGCCGGCCTCGACGCGTCGGTGCTTGAAACCTTCAATCAGCGACTGACCGCGATGGGCGAAGCGCATTCCTTGCTGATGAAAGGGCAATGGCAGTCGGCAGCGCTCAGCGAACTGGTCGAAACGTCGATCCGCCCGTTCGACAATGCCGCGTCATCGCAATTCCTGGTCTCCGGTCCTGAGCTGAGGATAAATTCGCGCGCGACGCTGGCACTCGGGATGGCTCTCCACGAGCTCTGCACCAACGCGGTCAAATATGGCGCGCTTACCAGAGAAAACGGCCGTGTCGACATCGCCTGGCGCATCGAAAACGGAGACGGCGGGGACCGCCTGACCTTCCAATGGCGCGAAAAGGATGGACCACCTGTGGTTGCTCCGGAGGGCAGCGGCTTCGGATCGACGATGATCGAGCGCATGCTCAGCCGCCAGGTCGGCGGCGAGGTCGAAACCAGCTATGAACCGGATGGGTTCAAGTTTGCCTGGCAGGTCGCGGTCACGGCCGTCGAGATGGACGGCTGACTGGGGGCTCGCTGCCGGCAAGGAGCCCGACGGCGTCGCGGCGATGGATACCAACCGCACAGGCGGTTTCTGCGGCTCGCTGGCCGACTTCTTCTTCCCGGCGGAGAACCGTGAAGTCTATGCCGAGGGCCTGCGCCGCGGCGACTTGCTCGTGACCGTCACGGACCTGGACACGACGCAACACCAGATCGCCCTCGACATTCTCGACGACCAAGGCTCGATCGATGTCGACGAATGGACAGACAGCTGGCGCGCCGAAGGTTGGACGCCCAGCGCCACCGCCGAAAGCGACCAGATCGCCAATGCCGCTCGCGCCCGCGATGCCGCCGACGAAAGCGTTGCCTCCTTCAGCGCTGGTCGCACCACGACCAGTGAACGCGTGCAAGGCGTCCGCGACGCGCGAGTCGTGGGATCGCGGGCCCGGTCCTATGTTTATGACAAGTCGGACGGGCGCAACCTGGGGGAGCCGCCGCGCGCCTGAATTCGGCGTGATGGGGCTTCGAATTCTTCCATCCGCCCGTGGAAGTCCGAGGTCCGATGGGAGCCGCGCTCGCTTGGCTGAATCCAGGCGGCGCGGAGCGGCGCTTTTCAATATGAGCAATCGGCGCCGGCAGAACGTTTATCATTTCCTTATGGACAAAGGCTCAAAGACATCTCGAACCCTTATTTTCACGTTCATATCTAAGTGTCAGGCTCGCACGCTTTGTCGTGCGCGAGCACTCGACATTTGTCCGTGGGGCTGCCGCGCGCGCCCGAAGGCACGGACCGCTGCGATTGCTGGCCCGGGATTACAGCGGCATGAAAAGGAGATGATCCGATGCCCAAGGCACATATGAGAGCCGATCGCGACGATCGGTGGCTTGCGGCTTCCGAACCTTTGCCGCATCACACACAGTCGGTCGCCGGCGCTGCTCTCGGCTATCTCGCCTCGATTGCGATGACCGCGGCGGCGACACTGATCGCCATCGGTCTCGACAGCGGCATGACAATCCCCAACCTGTCCCTGGTATTTGTCGTGCCGGTGATCATAGCAGGGATCAGTTTCGGCCTGGGACCATCTGTTGTCGCGGGCGTGCTTGGCGCGGTTTCCTACAATTTCTTCTTTACCGCGCCACGCTACTCGCTGATGGTTACCGACCCGGCGAATATCTGGGCGATCGCATTGCTGCTTGTCGTCGGCGGCATCGTCAGCACCATAGCCTTCACCGCACGCCGGAGGGCGGCGGATGACGCAAGCCTCAAACAGCGGATCGCCGTCCTGCAGCGCTACAGCCACGACATTGCAACCGCCACCGATGTGGCCGAGATCGTTTCTATCACGTCCGAGGCCCTTGCATCGGCTTTTCAAGCGCCGGCGGCGGCCATGTTGATCACGAAGGACGATGTGGTTTTGCTCAAATCGGTCGGTCGTCCCCAGCCGAAGGCGGCGGAATTCGAAGCCGCGCGGGCATCCCTGGCAAGCGGGGTCGTGGTGCGAACGCGAACCTTTCCTGCCCTGGACTCGCGTTTCGACTTCTGGCCCGTACCGACTGCGCTGCAGGAAGGCGTCGTCATCGGTCTGGCATTCGACCACAATGCCCGTCCCCCGATGCAAGACGAATTGGTGGACATTATCAGGGGCAGCCTGGCGCTCGCACTCGACCGCGTGCATTTTCGCCTACGTCAACAGCAGACGGCGCCCGGAGAACCACCTATGACCGATGCGAAATCATTACGAGGAAAACCTTTGTAACCGGCTCTACTGTGCATCACCAAGCACCTTGCCGATCTCAGTCTCCAGCTGTTCCTGCGAATAGGGCTTTCCCAGTCTAGGCAAATCAACGTTCGACCCTGGGGGGAGATCGGCATATCCGGTTGCCAAAAGAATCGGCAGGTTGGGCCTCAATTTACGAGCGGCAATTGCCAGCTGCGCCCCATTCATTCCCGGCATCGAGTAATCCGAAATCATCAGGTCGATCTGGGCGTCACCCGACAAAATCTCCAGCGCGTCCGCACCTGAATTCGCCTCGAGGACGTGATGGCCGAGGTCCTCGACCATGTCGACCGTGCTCATTGAGATCAACACATCGTCGTCGACGATCAGGATCGTGGCGGCGGATTTGACGTGTACGGGCTGCGGGTTGGTTTCGTGCGGCAATTCAATCTCCAATTCGGTGGCGGGAAACCATAGTTCCGCGGTCGTCCCGACGCCGACTTCGCTTTTCAGTTTAAGCGCGCCTTGCAGCTGCAGCGCAAGGCCGTGGATCATCGACAGGCCGAGGCCAGTCCCTTTGCCGAGTTCCTTCGTCGAAAAGAACGGGTCGATGGCGCGCTGCAGCGTTTCTGCATCCATCCCACAGCCATTGTCGGCGACGCTGAGGCAGAGATAGCGACCCTGAGGAAGATCCTCGCGCGGCTTGGCATTTTGCTCGTCCCGCAAAGATATCTCGATGGCCCCACCGCCCGGCATCGCATCGCGGGCGTTGACGACCAGGTTCAGCAAGGCGAGTTCAACCTGATTGCCGTCTGCGAGCGCCCGTGGCAATTCATTCGGAATGCGCGTGCTGATCTCGACAATGCTGCCAACCGAGCGGGCGAGCAGGTCCCGCATGCTTTCCACGAGTTGGCCGAGGTCGGTAGGAGCGATCTCAAGCTCCTGCCGTCTTGCAAAGGCAAGCAGGCGCTGGGTCAATGACGCGCCTCGCCGCGCGCCCTGCAAAGCCCCCTCGATGAGCCTCGCAGACTTGGGGTCGTCAGCCAGATTTTTCCGCAGCAGGTCCAGATTGCCGAGCACTACCATCAACAGATTGTTGAAATCGTGTGCAACTCCGCCGGTCAGCTGACCGATGGCCTCGAGCTTCTGCGACTGACGCAGTTTGGCCTCTGCATTCGCACGTTGGCTGACCTCCTCGCGCAGCGCCCGGGTGCGCTCCTCCACTCTTTGCTCGAGAGTCTCGTTCAAACGACGGAGATCGGCTTCGGCGCGTTTGCGGGGCGTCACATCCGAAGACACGCCCACGACGCGTATCGGGCGACCATCCCGGCCCTTGACAAGGCGACCACGCATCTCGACCCAGTGCTCACTGCGATCCGGCCATATCGTGCGGAACTCGATCAGGAAATCGTCGTCTGTCGAAATCGTCAACGATATGGAGCTGAGCAGGTTGGTTCGATCCTGGAAATGAATCGCACCGGCCATCTGGCCGAAGGTGAATGCGTCGTCTCCGACATGCCCGAACATCTGCCGGAACTCAGGCGAAGTGTTCAGTCCGCGTCCCTCGATGTCAAGTTGCCAGGTTCCGAGTTGACCCGCCTGCAGAGCAGTCTTCAAACGAAGCTCCCCCTCGTGCAACTCCTCGATCCGGCTGCGCGCCTCGTATTGACGACGCCTGTTGCGCAGTGCCGAATGGACGACGCTGACGAATGTCGTCGGGTGAAACGGCCGCTCAAGGAAAGTGACGTTCCCCAATGCTTCGGCAATGCGGGCGGCGGCTGGATTTCGCTCAGGCCCTGCGCCGCGATGCGTCAGCACGATGAATGGAAGATCGGACCAAGTTGGCTGTGCCGCGACCCAGCTATGGATCGGCTGGAGATTGCTGGACCGGAGCGTTTCTTCGACAAGAACGACGAATAGCGTGTTATCGGAGATATGGGTTTCCAGGTCGTGCAGACAAGCCATGATCATCGATTGCACCTGTGCCTCCCCAAGCAGGGATGCCGCCACGGCACTGTCGCGCCCGTCGGGTGCATAGATGAGCGCGACGCGTGGGTCAGAAATTGGAGTCGTCCTCCTTGAGAAGCGGTCCTTGTGAGCCGACGAATGTCGGAACCCCTCGTAGCACGCCCTGGAATTTGTCGAGCGGTTCGCCGAGCGTCAGCCCTCCCTTGCCGATCATGAACTCCCGGATCGTGTCTTCGTGTGAACCGGTGCGTTTTTTGATCACTGAAACGGCGCGCCGGACCCTGCCGAGAGCCTCGAAATAGCGGAGGAGCACGACCGTGTCGGCAAGGTAGGTTAGATCGATCGGCGATTTCATGTCCCCGACCAGCCCGTGTTGGGCGACTGTCAGGAACGTATTCGCGCCTTGGCGATTGAGGTATTGCAAAAGCTCATGTATGTGCAGGATGACGGAGCTCTCTTCGGGCATTGAAGCCTGATAGCCATTGATGCTGTCGATCACCACGGTTTTGGCCTGGGCCTCGTCGACATGTTTTCGCACTCTGTGCGCGAATTCACCTGGTGAAAGCTCGGCGGCGTCCAACTGCTCGATGTGCAGCTTGCCGCTGTCGCGCATCGCCTCCAGGTCGATCCCGATCCCTCGCATCCGATTGGACAACAAGCCAAGCTCCTCGTCGAAGATGAAGACGGCGGCATTTTCCCCACGAGCAACCGCTGCGGCTGCAAACTGTAACGTGAAAAGTGTCTTGCCGGTTCCTGCCGGGCCAAGGACAAGCGTGCTCGATCCTTGTTCGATGCCACCGCCGAGCAAGGCATCCAATTCCGCGATGTCGCTTGTGGTTGGATAGCGCTCGAAACTGGAGCGATGTTCGATCGACCTGAGGCGTGGGTAGACCATGACGCCGCCGGTCTCGATCTTGAAGTCATGATAGCCGCCCCGGTAAGATTGGCCGCGGTACTTCATGATCCTCAACCGCCGACGTTCGGCGCCATAATCCGGCGTGAGTTCATCGAGATGGATCACGCCGTGAACGACGCTGTGCACCGTCTTGTCGAACGTGTCGGATGTCATGTCGTCGAGCAACAGCACGGTCGAGCCCTGGCGGGCGAAGAAATGCTTCAAAGCGAGAATTTGGCGGCGATAGCGGAGCGAGCTCTGCGCCAGAAGCCTGATTTCGGACAAACTATCCAAGACGACGCGCATCGGCTGCAATCTTTCGAATTGTTCGAAAATCAGCTTGGTGGTTTCGCCCAGCTCAAGGTCCGACGAATAGAGCAGGCTCTGCTGGTGATCGGGGTCGAGCAGGCTTTCGGGCGGAACCAGCTCGAAAATCGTGACATTTCCGTTGATTTCCATGCCATGCGAGGCGGCGCCTTCCCTGAGTTCGCTTTCGCTCTCGGACAAGGTGATGTAGAGGCATCTCTCCCCCTGTCGTGCGCCATTCAGCAGGAAGTGGAGGGCAATGGTCGTCTTGCCGGTTCCAGGATTGCCTTCCAAAAGAAATACGTGGCCTTTTGCCAGTCCGCCTCCCAGGATGTCGTCCAACCCGGCGACGCCGGTGCTTGCGTTTTTGTTCGACGTCATTTCTGCCCCTTCCGAAAGCTGAAAAATATCTCCGCTTAAACAAATCCACAGATGCGTTTGTCTGTTCCAATCCAGATAAAATTCTGTTGGCGGCCATGGGCTCGATCAACAGCGGCGCACCCGCAAACCCGATAACCGCCGCATTCACATTTTGCAGCGCAGCATACAATTTCCGTAAGGTAAGGCTAATTTCCACTTTACAAATACTCAATTATCTGTGAAGTAGTGCATAACTTCACAGATGGGAATGAAATTTTGAACCCGACACGCTTCGCCACCCGCCTCAACTCCTTTGCTTCAGGCGCCCACCTCGAATGGCCTAGCCAGTCCGGAAGGCCCAGCATGATGCAAATGGCCGAGCGGGCAGCACGCGTGGAAGGCCTGACCGATCTCGATCTAAACTACCCCGACCATGTCGACGAAAATCCTGCGGAACTCGCTCGAAAACTGGGTGATATCGGTCTTTCGATCAATGGCTTTGCCATGCGTTACTACACCAATCCGGCATTCAAGCTTGGGGCTTTCACGCATCCGGATGCCTCGGTGCGGCGCGAAGCGATCGACATGACGAAGAAGGGCATCGACGACGCCCGCGCCGCAGGGTCCAGTCTGATGACCATCTGGCTCGGCCAGGACGGCTTCGATTATGCCTTCCAGGGCAATTACGATCGCATGTTGCAACACGAAATTTATGGAATTCGTGAAGTTTGTATGCATGATCCGGATTGCCTAGTCTCGATCGAATACAAGCCCAACGAGCCGCGCTCCTATAGCCTCATGCCGGATGCGGCCACCACGCTGCTGGTTATCAAGGAAGTCGGGGCGAACAATCTCGGCGTCACGCTCGACTTCGCCCACGTCCTTTACGCCGATGAGCAGCCGGCTTTCGCCGCAGCCCTGATCGCCCGCCATAGCCGGCTGATGGGTGTCCACCTCAACGACGGCTACGCCAAGCGCGACGACGGCCTGATGGTCGGCGCGGTGCATTCGCTGCAGACCATCGAGCTTCTACGCCAGATCCGCCGGGACGGCTATGACGGCGCGATTTATTTCGACACGTTTCCCGATCTGACCGGGCTCGACCCGGTGCATGAATGCGAGGTCAACATCAAGACCGTCCGACGGATGTTGAAGGTCGTCGACCGCCTCGAGCAGGACAATCGCCTGACTGCCGCGATTGACCGACAGGACGCCGTTTCCACGCACGCCATCGTCCAGGAACTGATGTTCGGCGCGGAAAACTGAACCACCTCAACCCCTTGGGAGGATACCATGAAGAGATTTCTTGCCGCGGCTTTCGCCGCCACCCTTTGTGCTGGCTTCGCCACAGCACAAGACCTGAAACCGCTGAATTCCGACTCCGAGCCGGACCGCATGGACTGGTCGCAGCTCGAAGCCAAATACGGCGCGCTTCCGGCTGTTGAAAAAGGCCTGAAGGTCGGCGGCGTGTCCAATACGCTCACCAATGAACATTGGCGCTCGCTCGGCGAAGGCTACCAGAAATTCGCCGACAAGATCGGTGCGACGGTCGCCTATCAGGCGGCACAGAGCGAAGGCGACCAGCTCGGCCAGCTGACGATCGCCGAAGGCATGGTGACGCAGGGCTACAAGGTGCTGCTGCTGTCGCCGCAGACCGACGCCAACCTCCAGCCGGTCATGGAAGAAGCCAAGGCCGCAAACGTGCCGGTCGTCAACGTCAATGACGCCGTGATCCCGCAGGCCGAGCATTATGTCGGCAATGTTCAACGTGACAACGGCGTGCGCGTTGCCAAGTGGTTCCTCGAAAACCGCAAGGATGGCGGCAAGGTCGCCATCATCGAAGGCCAGGCCGGTGTCTATGCCGCCGTGCAGCGCACCGACGGCTTCAAGAAGACCATCGAGAAAGGCGGCAAATTCCAGGTCGTCGCCAGCGTTCCGGGCAACTGGGATCGCCAGACATCGTATGACGCGGCGACCACCATCCTGCAGCAGCATCCCGACCTCGTCGGCTTCTACTGCAACAATGACGGCATGGCGCTCGGCGTGGTCGAGGCGGTGAAGGCCGCCGGCCTGCAGGGCAAGGTCGTGGTGTTCGGCACTGACGGTATTTCCGATGCCTACAAGTCGATTGCCGCCGGCGAACTGACCGGCACCGTCGACAGCTTCCCGGTCCTGACCGGCGAAGTGGCGATGGAAACCGCGCTGCGCCTGGTTTCCGGCCAGAAGCTGCCGCGCGTCGTCGCCACCCCGCAGGCGTTGATCACTGCCGACAACTACAAGCAGTTCCAGGGCACCCCGGACGAAGTCCGCGCCGTGCTGATGAAGGCTGCCGGCAAGTAATCCGCCTCCCAAGCGGGACGGCCGGCATGTCCGGCCGTCCGAACTCTCACGAGGTCACCTTTCCATGGCAAGTCCCAGACTGGCGTTCGACAACATCTCCAAGGTGTTTCCCGGCGTAAAGGCGCTCTCCGACGTCTCCTTCGAGGTCGCGCCCGGCGAAATCCACGCGCTGCTCGGCGAGAACGGCGCCGGCAAATCGACGCTGCTGCGCATTCTCTCGGGCGTCTTCCGCCCGACGGCAGGCGAGGTCCGTGTCGACGGCACCTCATACCACTTCCGCAAGCCAGACAATGCCCGCCAGGCCGGAATCGCCATGATCCACCAGGAACTGCAGCAGGTGCCGCACCTGACCGTGGCGCAGAACATGTTTCTCGGTCATTCGCTGACGCGTGCCGGCGGCCTGCTGGTCGATCGCCGCGAACAGGAACGCCGCGCCGCCGAGGCACTGGCCGCCATCGACCCGATGATCAATCCGGCGGCGCCGATATCGACGCTCAAGGTGGCGCAGCGCCAGGTCGTCGAGATCGCCCGCGCCCTTCTCGACAAGGCGAAGATCGTTGCCATGGACGAGCCGACGTCGAGCCTGACGCCCAGCGAGTTCGACCGGCTCGCCGAGGTCATCGAGCGTCTGGCGGCGAGCGGCGTCTCGATCATCTATGTTTCACACAAGATGGACGAGGTTTTCCGTGTCTGCCAGCGCGCCACGGTCATGCGTGACGGCAAGGTCGTCGGCAGCAATGTCGACCTGCGTAAAACCGCCCCCGACGATGTCATCGCCATGATGGTCGGCCGCGAACTGCTGGTCGAAGCGCATCATGCGCATGCCACGGCGACCGTCAGCGTCGAGGTCCGCAACCTCTCGTCCCATCGCGTCCGCGACATCTCCTTCGACCTGCACAGAGGCGAAGTGCTCGGCGTGGCGGGCCTGGTCGGCTCCGGCCGCACGGAACTCCTGAGAGCGCTTTCCGGCGCCGACAAGGTGGTGTTGGGCACGGTCAAGATCGACGGCAAGCCGCTGACGCTGTCCAATCCCCGCGCCGCGATCGCCGCGGGCATCGGCCTGCTTCCCGAAGAGCGCAAGCGCGAGGGCATCATTCCCGGCCGCTCGGTCACCAGCAACATGGCGCTGCCGTCGCTCGGCCGCTTCTCCAGGGCCGGCATCATCAACCATCGCAAGGTCAGGCGCACCGCCGAAGACCTGCTCAGGCGCGTCAATCTCAGGCCGTTCCTGCTCGACCGCCAGATCAGGCTGTTTTCCGGCGGCAACCAGCAGAAAGCGATCATTGCCCGCTGGCTCGCCGCCGGCTCGCGCATTCTCCTGTTCGACGAGCCGACGCGCGGCATCGATGTCGGCGCCAAATCGGAAATCTACCACCTGATCGAAGAGCTCGCTGCCGAAGGCCATTCGGTAATCGTCGTCTCCTCCGAGCTTCCGGAAGTCATGCGGGTCTCCGATCGGGTGCTCGTCATGCGCGACGGCGCCGTCGTCGCCGAACTCGGCCGCGACCGGCTTTCCGAGGAAGCAATCGTCTCCCACGCCGTCGGCACGGCCGGCCGCCGCATCGACGCGGCATGACCAACAGGAACCACCCTATGTCTAACACGACACATACTGCAGCCGTGCCTTCGTCCAACCTCCTCGCATCGTTCACCCTGCGCGATGCCGGCACGCTGATCGGGCTGGTCGCGATCATGGTAATCTTCGGATTGCTAGCCCCGGACTTCCTGTCACAGCGCAATTTGCTCAACATCCTGCAGCAGTCGAGCATCAATGCCTGCCTGGCGCTCGGGATGACGCTGGTCATCATCTCCGGCGGCATCGACCTGTCGGTCGGTCCGACCGCGGCGATCGCGGCGGTCATCTCCGCCACACTCTTGGTGGCGGGTGTGCCGATCCCGCTTGCGATCCTTGCCGGCCTCGGCATCGGCGTGGTCTGCGGCCTCGTCAACGGCGTACTCGTCGCTTATGTCGGCCTGCAGCCCTTCATCGTGACACTCGGCACGCTCAGCACCTATCGTGCCATTGCGCTGATCTACACCGGCGGCAATCCGGTGCTCGGCGTGCCCCAAGGTTTCCGCGCGCTGTTCAACGGATCGCTGTCGGGCATCCCGAATTCGGTGGTCATGGTTGCGGTCGTGGCGCTGCTTGCCTGGGTCCTGCTCAAGAAGACCCCGCTCGGCGAATATCTGCTCGCCGTCGGCGGCAACGAGGAAGCCGCCTATATCGCGGGCGTTCCGATCGCCGTCACAAAGATCACCGCCTATGTCATCTCCGGCACGCTTGCCGCGCTCGCTTCGATGATCCTCATCGGCCGTCTGGGTGCCGCCGAGCCAATCCTCGGCAATCTCTGGGAGCTGGATGCGATCGCGGCGTCTGCGATCGGCGGAGCCTCGCTGATGGGCGGCAAGGGCAGCGTCATTGGCACGATCCTCGGCGCGATCATTCTCGGCAGCATGCGCAACGGATTGACGCTGATGAACGTGCAGGCCTTCTACCAACTTCTGGCCACTGGCCTTATTATCCTTGTCGCGATGATGATCGATCGCGTCACAAGGGGAAGAGGATGAATTCTGCAGATGATCCCAAGGCGGTAGGCCCGCGCATCCGGATGATGATGCCGCAGCTTACGCCTCTGGAGGCGCGGGTGGTGGAGACGGTGTTCGGACTGCGCGATTTCTCAGAGGAGACCGCGCTCAAGGACATCGCCGAGGAAGCCGGCGTGTCGGAGGCGATGGTGGTGAAGATCGCCAAGAAGCTCGGCTTCGGTGGTTATCGCGATTTCCGTTCCGCCGTATCGAGCTACAATAGGCTGCCCACGGCCGAGATGCATCAGGAGCTCTCCGTCGAGGATAGCTCGCGCGAGATCATCCAGAAGGTGTTCCGGACATCCATCCATGCGCTTGAGGAAACGATGGCGATATTGGACATCGAAGCCTTCGACAGGGCATCGGCACTGATCGCCCAGGCGCGCCAGAGGGATTTTTATGGCGTCGGCGGCTCGGCCCAGATCGCGCGCGACGTGGCGCACAAGTTCCTCCGGATCGGTGTGAGGGCGACGGTGCAGGACGACTCGCACATGATGCTGATGTCGGCCTCGCTGCTCGGGCCGGACGACGTCGCCATCGGGTTCTCGCATTCCGGCAACACCACGGCCGTCATCGACGCCGTGCAGCTTGCGCGCAAGAACGGCGCCAGGACGATCGCGATCACCAATTACGGCGGCTCGCCGCTGGCGCAGGTCGCCGACATCGTGCTCTGCTCGACAGCGCAGGGATCGCCGCTGATGGGCGAGAACGCCGCCGCACGGATAGCGCAGCTCAACATCCTCGACGCGCTCTTCGTTGCCGTGGCGCAACGCGACTACGGAGCTGCGGAACGCAACCTCGGCAAGACGATGTCCGCGGTGACATCGAAACGAAAGGACAAAATCGTATGAGCGCGACCGCCCCCACAGTGATCGTTTTCGGCAGCCTGCATTACGACATCATGGTCCGCGGCCCGGCGCGGCCGCGGAAAGGCGAGACCGTGACCGGCACAGCCTGGTATCCAAACTGCGGCGGAAAAGGTGGCAACCAGGCCGTCTCGGCGGCGAAGACTGGGATCAGGACTTCCATGATCGGGGCAGTCGCAGACGACGCCTTTGGGGTGGCTCTGCTTGGCAATCTCCATCGCGGCGGGGTTGACAGACAGTTCGTGAAGACGGTGTCCAACGTCGGCAGCGGCATGAGTGTCGCGATCTTCGACAGCGACGGAGATTACGGCGCCGTGATCGTTTCCGGCAGCAACCTGACGCTAGAACAAGCGGATGTGGATGCCGCTGCCGAACTGTTTTCCCCAGACGGCGTCCTGATATTGCAGAATGAAGTCCCGGACGCCGCCAATGTCGCTGCCGCCAAGGCGATGAAGGCGGCTGGCGGCCAGGTGGTGCTGAATGCCGCGCCTGCGCGTGACGTCTCCTCCGATTTGGCAGCGCTTGTCGATATCCTTGTTGTCAACGCAATCGAGGCCGAGCAGCTCACAGATACGGCTGTGTTTGATACGTTGGAAGGCGCGCTCGAAGCTGCCCGGCTTCTGACGAAATCCTATCCGATCGCCGTCGTCACCGCCGGAGGCGCAGGCGTCGCCTATGCCACGCGATCGGGAGAAGAAGCCATGATCGAGGCGGTCAAGGTCAAGTTGGTCAGCACGCACGGTGCCGGCGACGAGTTCACGGGAGTGCTGGCTGCCGAGATCGCGAGGGGCGCCAAAATCGAAGCAGCGTTGCGGGCTGCGAACAAGGCGGCGGCGGTGCTTGTCAGCACGCCTCGCCAAGACCATGACAGAGCCGCTTGACGGGAAAGGACAGACGAATGCTCAGGGGTATCGACCCAGTTATCAACGCCGAACTGATCTATGTGCTGATGCTGATGGGTCATGGCGACGAACTGGTCATCTGCGACGTCAACCATCCTGCTCAAACCATTGCAAAGGAAACGACTTACGGAAAGATCGTCGACGTTTCGGGATGCAGCATCGCTCGCGCACTCGAGGCGATCCTGAAACTGTTTCCACTGGACACCTTTGTCGAAGCGCCGGTGAAGAGAATGCAGGTGGTTGGCGATCCGGAAAGGCAGATGCCCATCTTCAAGGAGGTTCAGGACCTCGTCGAGGCTGCGAATGGGAGTGCCGTGACAATCCACGCGCTCGAGCGATTCGCCTTCTATGAGGCCGCCAGGAAATCCTTCGTCGTCGTTCGCACCTCCGACCCAGGCCCTTACGGCTGCTTCATCCTGAAGAAGGGCGTGATCTAACGCAGGTCTCCCGAAGGCTTGGCCTGTATTTCATCACAACGACATTCGGTCTGGTGGAGGCCAGCCGGATTATGCCGTCTTGCGTAATGGATGGGATTGTCGTGCCGTCGCGCTGCCAACGTTGAATGCGGCAATCAGGTCGCGCAATGTGGCGCTCTCGTTGGCCAGAGAGGCGGAGGCGGCACTCGCCTCCTCGACCATGGCGGCATTCTGCTGGGTCGTCTGATCGAGGCTGTTGATCGCAGTGTTTATCTCGGCCAGACCCACCGACTGCTCGCGGGCCGATGCGGCAATCGCATCGACGTGCTGGTTCATCGCCGTCACGAGTTCACCGATCTGCTTCAAGGCGCCGCCGGTTTTCGACACTAGGTCGACACCGGTTGCCACTTCGCCGCTCGATGTCTGGATCAGCGCCTTGATTTCCTTTGCCGCTTTAGCGGAGCGCTGCGCCAGTTCGCGCACCTCCTGGGCGACGACGGCGAAACCCTTGCCGGCCTCACCGGCGCGTGCAGCCTCTACGCCCGCATTGAGCGCAAGCAGGTTGGTCTGGAACGCGATTTCGTCGATGACGCCGATAATGCTCGATATCTCGTTGGAGGATTGCTCGATCCGGCTCATAGCTTCGACCGCCTGGGTGACGATCTTGCCGGATGTCGCGGCGCTGGCATTGGCCTCGGCTGCGACCCTGCGCGCCTCCTCGGCGCGTTTGGACGATGAGGCGACATTGGCCGTGATCTCGTCGAGTGCCGCGGCCGTTTGCTCCAAAGCTGCAGCCTGCTGTTCGGTGCGTCTTGCGAGGTCATTGGAGCTGTGGGCGATCTCGTTCGATCCGCTATCGATGCCGACCGTCGAGCCTGCCACTTTGCCGAGCGTCCGGCAGAGCTGGGCTACAGCGCTGTTGAAGTCGGTTCGCAGCGCCTCGAAATCAGGATCGAACGGCTCGCTGATCTGGGTTGTGAGATCGCCATCGGCCAGCTTCTTCAGGTTTCCGGCCAGTCCGTTCGTCGCCTGGGCCATGGCTGCCGCCCGTGCCCGATCGGCTTCCTCGCGCCGCCGCCGTTCGCCATCCGACAGGACACGGTTTGCCTCGATTTCCTGGTCGGCCTTGATCTTTGCCAATGCCGTCTGCCTGAAAACCTCGACCGCTCCGGCCATCGCGCCGATTTCGTCCGTCCGGTCCGCATAGGGGATGGAGGAAGACGTATCGCCCGCGGCGAGCCCCGTCATCGAGTGCGTGATCGCCTTGATCGGACGGGAGATTTGTGCGGCAATATAGGCAATCGCTCCAGCAACGATCGCCAGCACCAGGGCGATGAGCCCCCAGGTGCTCCAAAGGATGGTCGCATAAGTCTGCTTGCTGCTTTCATAGGAGGCGTCCGAGCCCTGGACGTTGATGTCCAGTAGTTCGCCTGCATCCTTTTCGGCGTCCTCGACGACAGGCTCCATATCCTTGTAGAAGATGATCTTGGCCGCATCGTTGTCGTTCTTGCGGGATTTCACCAGCATCGGCTCGGCCGCATTCTCATAATCGCTGGCGCGTTTTCCGATCTGGTCCAGCAAGTCCTTCTCGCGCGGCGATGATATCAGCGGCGTGTAGGCATCGATCGCTTGTCCAAGCTCCTGCTTTTTCGCGATCACCTGTTTTTCCGCCGCTGCGATCGCCTCATCGCTGATAGACATGATGTGATTTGCATAGGCGAACTTCATTTCCTGAAGTTTCAATTGCATGTTCCGAACCACGGAAACGCTCGGCAGCCAGTTTTTGGCGATGGCGGTGGTATCCCCATTCACCTGTCGCACGCTACCGAGCGAGAAAAATGCGAAAGCGAGAAAAATGAATGCGAACGTCAGATTGATGACGACCAGGGAGGTTCGGACGGTAGGCCTGCGCATAGATCTCACTCCTTCGGAACGAGTCAGCCGAAATCGCCACTTGGCGTTTGGTAAGCATTTTATGAATTTTAGCATTGGCTGTTTAACCAAACGTCAACCCGCATTTGGTGTGCCGGCGCTTTAGGCTCGCACTCAAAAGGAGTTTCAGCGTCCGTGCGGCGCCCCCCTTCCGCTGACATCTCCACACTTTCCGCCCGTCACGCCGCATCGCGGGCTGCAAAAGAAATCCACATCGCGATGCATGCATATCGGCCAACGATACATATTGACTGCAATGCAGTGCGGGTGTATCGAAATTATCAGCAGATCGCTCGGGAGCAGCTTTCGCCAGATTTGAAGCATGGGACGCGGCGCGTGGTGTTGCCGCGAAGGAGGAGATGCATGACTATCACCGTCCGCGGGATCGAATTCCAGGATAATCTCGACAACCCGATGGGTATCGAGTTCTACAATCTCTCGCACCGCTTCGGCTTCCAGAACCCTAACTGGCCCTATTTCCAGGACACGCATATCGAGCGCATCCACTACATGGCCAAATCCGGCGTGCTGTCGCAGCGCATAACGACAACCATGCATGCGACGACGCATATCGATGCCCCCGCACACGTGGTGCAGGGAACGCCGTTCATTGACGAAGTGCCGCTCCCGCATTTCTTCGGTTCCGGCATCGTTGTGTCACTACCGAAGAAGAAGTGGGAGCCGATCACCGGCGAAGACCTGGAAAAGGCGTGTGGTCATGCGATCCGCAAGGGCGACGTGCTGATCGTCAACACCGGCTGGCACAAGCAGTACGAAGACGGCGACTATTTCGCCTATTGCCCCGGCTTCGTGCCGTCGGCGGGCGAATGGATGGTTGAAAAGGGCGTCAAGGTCGTCGGCCACGACACCCAGGCCAATGACCATCCGCTGGCAACAGCGATCGGCCCGCAGCGCAATGGCCCGCTTCTGCCGCATCTCAAGCAAGAATATTTCGAATGGTCCGGCGGCCGCGACTGGAAGGACGACTTCCCGGCATGGGAACCCGTCCACAATATCCTGTTCAAGAACGGCATTCTGGGTATCGAAAATGTCGGCGGCGACCTCGATGCCGTTACCGGTAAGCGCTGCACCTTTGCATTCTTCCCATGGAACTGGGACCGCGGTGATGGCTGCATCATTCGCCTCGTCGCGATGATCGACAAGGGCCAGAACTATCGCATCGAAAAGGGCGACACTTTCTGAGGACGACCTCGGTGCGGCGGGCCGTATCGATGCAGTGCCGGGGATGAGGAGTTCCCGGCGTTCCAAGCGCTTCCTCACGGAGGCGCGGAAATCTGGAGGGATCATGTTCACAAAGCGTTTTAGCGAGGCAAAGCCTTACGATGCGCCCAATCACCGAGGCGTCGTCGGCCTGCGGCTGCAGGGCTTCGAGGAAGACGGCCCGAAGAACCAGTGGGTGGGCCTGTCGCAGTTCCTGCCGGGTGGCGGGGCGGGACCCGATTCCACGCCGTTCGAAAAGGTCTACGTGGTGCTGGATGGCGAAATGACTGTGATCGTCGACGGCAAGGAGACGGTGCTCAGGGCGCTCGACAGCTGTACGATCCCGCCTGGCGAAGTCCGCGAGATCGTCAATCGGACCAATCATGTCTCAAAAATGCTGGTCGTCATCCCCTACCCGCCGGGAGCAAAATCATGAGCAACGAGGTATTCCTCAAGAACCCAGCCGCGCTGTTCGACATCAGCGGCAAGGTCGCGATCGTGACCGGCGCGTCCGGCGCATTCGGCGCTCTGGCGTCCAAAATTCTCGCCGGTGCAGGGGCAAAGATCGCTCTGGTGGCCGGCAATGCCGATGCTCTCGCCGAGACCGCCGGTGCCTGCCAGGCGCTGGGCAGCGAGGTGCTGACCATCAATCGCAGGCCGAGCGACGAAGCCGCCTGCGACAGTATCGTCGGCGACACCGTGGCGCGTTTCGGACGGGTCGATATCTTGGTTGTCGCGTCGGGCAAGAACGACGTCTCGAAGATCGTCGACATGGCCCCGTCGCGTTTCCTCGACGTGATGGACGCCAATGTCACGCAGTCCTGGCTGATGGCACGGGCGACAGGCAAGCGGATGCTCGAACAGGGCGAAGGCGGCAAGGTGGTGCTGATGTCGTCAGCGCGCGGACTGCTCGGCCATCCGGCAGGATACACCGCCTATTGTGCCTCGAAATCAGCTGTGGACGGCATCACCAAAGCTCTCGGCTGCGAATGGGGCGAGACCGGAATTACGGTGAATGCCATCGCGCCGACCGTGTTCCGCTCGCCGCTGACGGCCTGGATGTTCGAGGACACCGAGCGCGCAAACGAGGTCCGCAAGGGTTTTCTCGCCCGCGTGCCCAAGGGCCGGCTCGGCGAGCCGGACGATCTCGCAGGCCCTCTCCTCTTCCTGTCATCCAGGGCGTCGGATTTCTACACCGGACACATCCTTTACGCCGATGGCGGCTATACGGCGGGTTGACGATGGGCGATACAAAGCAGCGGATTGCAGTGATCGGAGCCGGCCTCATGGGCCACGGCATCGCGCAGGTTTTCGCAGTTGCTGGGCACGCGGTCCGGGTCTATGACCGCGAGCCCGCCGCGCTGGCCTCCCTTCAGGCGAGGATCGCCAAAAACCTCAGCGACCTCGGCCTTCCCCCGGGTGCGGAAAAGCACGTGACCGGGTTCGTTACGATCGGCGAAGCTGTGTTCGAAGCCGACTTCGTCGTCGAGGCCGCGCCTGAGAAGCTGGAGCTAAAGCGGGCGATCTTTGCCGAACTTGTGGTCCGAGCACCGCGCCACGCCATTCTGGCATCGAACACCTCCGTCATCCCGATCACCGAAATCGCGGGAGAGCTTGACACGGCGGACAGGATACTCGGCACCCACTGGTGGAATCCGCCATTCCTGGTGCCGCTTGTCGAGGTGGTCGGGACCGCCAAAACTGATACCGAAGTGATCCGCGAAACTATCGCTTTGCTCGAAGGCGTGGGCAAGACGGCGGTGCACGTTAAGAAGGATGTCGCCGGCTTCGTCGGCAACCGCCTGCAGCATGCCCTCTGGCGGGAAGCGATCGCTATCGTTGCCGAGGGGATAGCCGATGCGCGCACGGTCGACACCGTGGTGAAAGCGAGCTTCGGCCGCCGTCTCGCCGTGCTCGGACCGATCGAGAATGCCGACCTCGTCGGCACCGACCTGACGCTCGACATCCACAACGTCGTCCTCAAGCATCTCAACCGCGACTCTGCCCCGTCTCCCTACTTGAAACGGCTGGTGGATGACGGAAAGTTGGGCATGAAATCGGGAGAAGGCTTTCGAACCTGGACCAAAGACGAGGCCGACAAACTGAGGGCCGACGTCTACACCTATCTGAAGAATTTCACGCCGCCGGCCTGAGTTGGAGGACAAAGGCGCGCGGCGACAACCGAGTGAAAATCTGGGAGGAATTCATGCAAAGAAATCTCACACTGAATGGAAAGATCAACCGCCGCGCAGTGCTCAAGGGAGCGGCGGCAATGCTCGCTGCACCCGCTATCCTGCATTTCACACAGGCCTATGCCGACAATCCGGTGATCAAGGTCGGCCATGTCAGCCCTGTCACCGGGCCGCTGGCGGGTTTCGCTGAAGCCAATGACTACGTGCTGGCGGGCGTGAAGAAGGCGCTCTCTGGGATCGAGAACAACGGCAAATCCTGGACCGTGGAGGTGATCTCCAAGGACAGCCAGTCGAACCCCAACCGAGCCGCCGAAGTGGCCGCCGACCTGATCCTGAAGGACGAGGTCAACATCATCGTCGCCGCCTCGACGCCGGACACGGTCAATCCGGTCTCCGACCAGGCCGAAGCCAACGGAACGCCCTGCATCACCACCGACTGCCCGTGGCAGCCCTATTTTTTCGGCCGCAACGGCAACCCGGCGGAAGGTTTTGAAAACACCTATCATTTCTTCTGGGGCCTCGAGGACGTCATCGGCGCCTTCCTATCGCTCTGGGATCATCCCGGCGTCGGCAAAAGCGTCGGCGGCCTGTTCCCGAACGATGCGGATGGCAATGCCTGGGGCGACAAGGAGCGCGGCTTCCCCAAGCCGCTCAGCGAAGCGGGCTACAAGCTGACCGATCCGGGCCGCTACCAGCCGATGAACGACGACTTCACCTCGCAGATTTTGGCGTTCAAGTCGGCAGGCGCGGAGATCGTCACGGGCAACATGATCCCTCCCGACTTCGCCACCTTCTGGAGCCAGGCGGGCCAGCAAGGCCTGAAGCCGAAGATCGTCACCATCGGCAAGGCGCTGCTTTTCCCTTCGGTCATCGCGTCGCTGGGCGAAAGAGGCATCGGCCTGTCGTCGGAAATCTGGTGGTCGCCGAACCATCCGTTCTCGTCCAGCCTGACAGGCGAAAGCTCGAAGGCGCTGGCGGAAGGCTATGTGACGGCGACCTCACGGCCGTGGACGCAGCCCATCGGCTTCAAGCACGCCCTCTTCGAAGTCGTCGCCGACGTCGTCAAGCGGTGCTCGGATCTCGGCGATGCGGCTGCGATCGTCGCGGCGATAAAATCGACCAATCTCAAGACCATTGTCGGTCCTGTTGACTGGTCCAAGGGGCCTGTGAAGAATGTCACCAAGACGCCGCTCGTGGCAGGCCAATGGCAGAAGGTCGACGGCAAGGCCGCGCTTGTGATCACCACAAACAAGACGGCACCGGAAATCCCGGTCGGCGGCCAATTGCAGCTGCTTGGCTGATCACGCCCCGCCCCGGGATGGGGCGGCGAAATCCACCGGAGCCTGAAACGTGCCAATTGTCGAAATGGATTCCGTCTGCAAGCGCTACGGCCAGCTTCAGGTCACCGACCACGTGTCGCTGTCGCTGGAAGCGGGCGAAGCGCTGGGCATTATCGGTCCCAACGGCGCGGGCAAGACCACGATCTTCGGGCTGATCTCCGGCACGGTCGCGCCGGATTCCGGCCGGATCGTCTTCGACGACCGGGATGTTTCCCGGCTTCCGGCGCGGACCCGTTGCCATCTCGGCATCGGCCGTTCGTTCCAGATTCCGCATCCCTTCGTCGGCATGACGACCTACGAAAACGTGCTGATCGGCGCCGCCTTCGGACGGCAGCGCTCCGAACGCGACAGCGCGGCGAAGGCGGTCGAAATCCTCGAACTCACGGGATTGAAGCGCAAGGCGAACGCGCTCGCGGGCACGCTCACGCTTCTCGAACGCAAGCGCCTGGAGATGGCCCGCGCCCTGGCCAGCGATCCGAAGCTCCTGCTGCTCGACGAGATCGCCGGCGGCCTGACGGAACCCGAATGCAAGGAACTCGTCGCGGCAATCCGGGAGGTCCGGGCTCAGGGCGTGTCGATCATCTGGATCGAGCACGTCGTCCATGCGCTCACGGCGATCGTCGACCGGATCGCCGTCATCGATTTCGGCAGAAAGATAGCCGAAGGCGAGCCGCAGACCGTGATGGCGAGCAAGGTGGTCGCGGAAATCTATATGGGCATGGAAGGTGAAGCGCATGCCTGAGCCCATCCTGTCCCTCCGCAACCTCAAGGCAGCTTACGGCGACTTCCAGGCGCTTTTCGGCGTGAGCCTCGACGTCTTCCAGGGCGAGGTCGTTTCGCTGATCGGCGCGAACGGTGCGGGCAAATCCACCTTGATCCGCTCGATCATGGGCCTCGTGCCCTCGGCGCGCGACATGATCCACTTCAAGGGCGAGGCGATCGGCGGGATGCGGCCCGACTTGGTCGCGCGCCGCGGCATCGCTCTGGTTCCCGAAGGCCGGCGGCTCTTCAGATCGCTGACGGTGGAAGAAAACCTTGTGATCGGCGGGGAGCGCGGCCGGCCCGGACCCTGGATACTCGATACTGTCTATGACCTCTTCCCCGTACTGAAGGAAAAGCGGAAGAATGCGGGAACCGCGCTGTCGGGCGGTCAGCAACAGATGGTCGCCATCGGGCGCGCGCTGATGGCCAATCCGGAACTGATCCTGTTCGATGAGATATCGCTCGGCCTGGCCCCGGTCATCATCAATGACATCTACGCGGCCTTTCCCTCGATCACCGGCACAGGCGTATCCGTCATCCTGGTCGAGCAGGACGTCAGCCGGGCGCTCGCCTTTGCCCACCGCTTCGTCTGCATGCAGGAGGGCAAGGTTTCGCTCGCCGGCGAACCGAAGACATTTTCGCGCGCGGAAATCACCGCCGCCTATTTTGGAACCTAGCTATGGATTGGATCAACGCGCTCCTGCAAGGGATCATGCTCGGCGGCCTCTACGCGCTCTTCGCGGCGGGACTGTCGCTGATTTTCGGGGTCATGCGGCTCGTCAATATCGCGCATGGCGACCTGATTGTGCTCGCGGCCTACATTGCCATGGTCGTGGTCAACCTGACAGGACTGCATCCGCTGCTATCGGCGGTTCTGGTCGTGCCGCTGATGGCCGTCATCGGCTATGCGATGCAGCGGTTTCTGCTTAACCCGACGATCGGCAAGGACCTGCTTTCTCCTCTCCTCGTCACGTTCGGCATATCGGTCATCATCCAGAACGGGCTGCTTGCCGGCTTCACCGCCGACAGCCGCCGGCTGGCTGCCGGACCGATCGAAACCGCCAGCATAGCCCTCCTGCCGGGATTGAATGTTGGCGTCCTGCCGCTTCTCATGTTTGCGGTTTCCGTCGCACTGATCTTTGGGCTCGAATGGCTGTTCTTCAAGACGAAGCTCGGCCGCGCCTTCAGGGCGACATCCGACGACGCCGAAATGGCTCAGGTCATGGCGCTCGACCGCGGCCATGTATTCGGGATGGCCATGGCGCTGTCGGCCGCGGTCGTCGCCATTGCCGGCATTTTTCTCGCGATCCGCACCAATTTCGATCCAGCCTCCGGCCCGACACGGCTGATCTTCGGCTTCGAATCCGTCATCATCGGCGGCCTCGGCAATCTCTGGGGCACACTCGCAGGCGGCGTGGTGCTCGGCGTCGCCCAGGCGATCGGCGCGCAGATTTCGCCGGGCTGGCAAGTGCTCGCCGGACACCTTGTCTTCTTCGCGGTTCTGGCGATCAGGCCCCGCGGTCTCTTCCCGAGGATGGATTGATGGCCCAGGCTTTCGAAATACGCCGCTCAACACTATCGAGCCGCTTCGGCACCGCACTGTTCGTCGTGATCCTCGTGGCGTTGATCGCAGCGCCTTGGTGGGCTGGACGAGCCAATGTCCGGCTGCTTGGTGAGGTCTATTCCTTCATGGCGCTGGCATGCCTGTGGAACCTTCTGGCAGGCTTCACCGGTCTGGTATCGGTAGGCCAACAGGCCTGGGTGGGATTCGGCGGCTATATGCTGTTTGCTCTGGCAATGTTCCTGGGCATCCATCCTCTCCTCGCCATCGTGATCGCCGGCGCGGTTGCCGCAGTTCTGGCACTGCCGATCGCTCCCCTGCTCTTCCGGCTTCAAGGCGCCTATTTCGCCATCGGAACATGGGTTTTGGCGGAAGTCTTCCGTCTCTCCTTCGCCCAGGTCTCCGTACTGGGCGGCGGATCGGGGTCGAGCCTGCCCACATCGGTGATCACACACGTCGCCAAGAACCGCGAACTGCGCGAGATGATGATTTATTGGACCGGGCTGGCCCTCGCCGCGGGGACCCTGATTTTCGTGGTGCTGCTCCTACGATCCAAAACGGGCTTGGCTTTGACGGCGCTCCGCGACAGCGAGGTCGCCTCCGACAGTCTCGGCATCAGCGGAGGCAGGACGAAATTGGCCGTTTACGTCTGCGTCTCCGCCGTGACGTCGATGATCGGCGCATTCATCTTCCTGCAAAAGCTTCGTATCTCACCTGACGCCGCCTTCAGCGTCAACGACTGGACGGCCTATGTGATATTCATCGCCGTGATCGGAGGCATTGGCACGATCGAGGGGCCGATCATCGGCACCGTGCTGTTCTTCCTGCTGCGCGAGACGCTCGCCGATCTGGGCACGACCTACCTGCTTGTCCTCGGTGCGGTGGCGATCGCCATCATGCTCAAGGCCCCACGCGGCATCTGGGGCATGTTCACGGAAAAGACCGGGATCACGCTGGTGCCGATCCGCCGCCATGTCGTCTACGGCGCCGACTGACATCCGAATACGAAAGGAACAACTCATGGCCGACCTCTCCAAGAAAGTGATCATCACCTGCGCGGTGACCGGAGGTATCCATACGCCGACAATGTCGGACGCGCTGCCATTCACGCCCGAGGATATTGCACGCCAGTCGATCGAGGCGGCGGAGGCCGGGGCGTCGATCCTGCACCTGCATGCGCGCAATCCCGACGATGGCCGGCCAACGCCCGACCCCGCAGTCTTCATGCAATTCCTGCCGCGCATCAAGCAGGCGACCGACGCGGTCATCAACGTGACCACAGGCGGCGGTCTCAACATGACGGTCGAACAGCGTCTCGCTGCGCCTTTGGTCGCCAAGCCGGAAATGTGCTCGCTCAATATGGGATCGATGAATTTCGGCATCTATCCGCTGGCGGATCGCTATTCGTCGTGGAAATACGACTGGGAGGAAGCCTATCTCCGCGGCACCGACGACTTCATCTTCCGCAACACATTCAGGGACATCGAGCGCATCCTCAAACTGCTTGGCGAGGAACATGGCACCAAGTTCGAGCATGAATGCTATGACGTCGGCCATCTCTACAACCTGGAGCATTTCGTCGATCGCAAGCTCGTCAAACCACCCTTTTTCGTACAGATGATCTTCGGTATTCTCGGCGGCATCGGTCCTGACATGGACAATCTGATGTTCATGAAGCGGACCGCGGATCGGCTGTTCGGTTCGGACTACAAATGGTCGGTGCTCGCCGCGGGGCGTTTCCAGATGCCGTTCGCCACGCAGAGCGCCATGCTCGGCGGCTCCGTTCGCGTCGGTCTCGAAGACTCGCTCTATATCGGCCGCGGCAAGCTCGCGGCGTCCAATGCCGAGCAGGTCGCCAAAGTGAGACGCATTCTCGAAGAACTCGGGCATGAAATTGCAACGCCCGCCGAAGCCCGGCAGCTTCTTGGTCTCAAGGGCGGCGATCTGGTAGGCTTCTGATTTCGCCCAGCAAATGTTAGAGGCCGTCGATTGGAAAGACGTGATGGATACGAACGAAAAAGACGCTGACAGCCGCTCGGGCATCCAGGTGATTGCACGTGCTGCCGCCATCCTGAGGGCGCTGAAGAACGAGAACGACGGCCTGAGCCTTGGCCAGATCGCCGAACGCGTCGACCTGCCGCGATCGACCGTGCAACGCATTGTCGGAGCGCTGYAGTCGGAGCAGTTCGTCATCACCGCAAGTCCCGACCGGGGCATCCGGCTCGGGCCTCAGCTTGCAGCCTTGGCCGACGCCGCCAAGATCGACATGGCGGAAAAACTCCGACCCTTTCTGGTCGATCTCGGCAAGCGCACCAAGGAGACCGTGGATCTTGCGGTATTGCGCGGCAAGCGGCTTGTCTTCCTTGATCAGATAGCGGGCACCCACCGTCTGCGCACCGTCTCCCAGGTGGGCGAGACCTTTCCATTGACCGACACCGCCAACGGAAAAGCCTGCCTGGCCAAGATGGCCGAGAAGCAGTTGCGTGCCATCCTGGACAACGAAAGCGTCACGAAGGAAGCCGAGGTCACGTTGCTGCGGGAACTGGAAGATGTCCGTGACAGCGGAGTTGCGTTCGACCGTGACGAGCACACGGACGGCATCTCTGCCGTTGGTGCTGCCTTCTTCGATCGCCAGGGCGACCTCTATGCCGTCTCGCTGCCGACGCCGAGTTCAAGGTTCCGGCTCGAGGAGACACGGCTTGCCGAGAACCTGCTGCAAACCATGAAGCAGATCGCGCGGCTCGAACTGACTGACAATGGCCGCTGAGCAGCTACCTTGCCGGTCTCGGTCGGCCTTACGGCAGAGCCATCATCCTCTGTGCGATGACTTATCGGTCTCGGCGGCTTTCCCCGCTCATGGAACGGCGCGTCAAAGCGGCCAGCGCAATCAGCGCAAGCGCCCCGAACGGCAGGCCGCCCAGAAATATCGAGCGCGCGACACGTATCGCCTCCTCCGGCACGGCAAGCGACTGCATGCCGGCGGCATTGGCCACGCATCCGAGATAGGCGGAGCCCAGCGCATAGCCGAGGCGCATCATGGTGGGCACGGCGCCCGAAATGCGCTTGGCCTCGGCGGGCGCTGCACGCGATGTGGTGAAGCGCAGGAGGAAGGTCCAGGCCATGCCGAGACCGCCGCCTTCCATCAGGGCGAAGACAGCATTGAGCCAAGCGGGGCCATTGGGGACGGCATAGAGAAAGCCCAGGATGCTGGCGACCGTCATGGCGATACCGCAGGCAATCAGCACTCGGTCGCGCCGCTCCGGCGATCCGCTGACCAGGACCGCCATGATCGTCCAGCCGATCGACGAGCAGGCCAGAATATAACCCGCTTCCATGGGGGAGATGCCGTGGATGCGGATCAGCAGCAGCGGGCCAAAGGCTGTGATCGCCGTCGTCGCAATCGATATTGCCAGGATCAGCAACAGAGCTGCACCCGGAGTGCTGCGGGGATCGAGTGTCCGCATTGGAAACAGCCTTCTCTCCCCCGTGCGTCCGTCAAGCCAGAAGAACAACCCCAGTGCTATCAGGCCTGCACAGGCCACCGCCGCGGTGCGAAGAAAGCCGGTTTCGATGCTGCCCAGCGATATAAGCACGACTGCCAGGCAGAGAAGCGCCAGACGGCCAAGCGGCAGGCTCGGCACCGCATCGACATCAGACACTTTTTCGGTACCTGGCCTGAGCGCGATCCAGCCCGCCAGGGCAAAACCCTGCAAGGCAAAGAAGCCGAATCCCCAGCGCCATGTCGCATATTCCACGAACACCCCGCCCACGAGCGGCCCGAGGAAGGCCGAGAGACCCCAGAGCATCGACACGGTTGCCATGGCGCGCGCCGTGTAGCGGCGGGCAAACAGAGAATTGACGGCAATGAACGACATCGCCACCAAGCCGCCACCGCCCAGCCCTTGTAGCGCCCGGCCCACCAGGATCAGCGGCATGTCGGGGCTGAAGGCGCTGGCGAGACAGCCGCAGCCGAACAGCAGCGCCGCAGCGCTCATCGGCCGTCTCAGCCCCAGCCGCATGGTCAGCAAGGCGCTCGCAGCACCGGCAACGATCGAGCCGATTTCATAGAGCGACACGGACCAGCCGATGAAGGCGCTGCCGCCGATATCGTCGACGATGACGGGCAGCATCGTCGCCATGATCATGCTGTCTGCCGCATGCAGCCAGACGGCAAGACAGACCAAAGCCAGCGGCCCCAGATGCGAACCGATCAAGAATTCCCGCCACGGCACGAAGGCGCCCGCCATCCTCCCGCTCTCCACTCCATCCGTCATGCCTTGCTCCTTCTGAGAGCACAGTGCTACAACCTCAACATTGGTTGAGGTCAAGAGGCAAATTCAAATGGCGAAAAGCGTTCTGTCGGTCGGAGAGGTTGCCCGGCGCAGTGGCCTGCCGGTCTCGACGCTGCATTTCTACGAGCGCAAGGGGCTGATTGCGGCGGAAAGAACCAGCGGCAACCACCGGCTCTATCGCCGCGAGGTGCTGCGTCGCGTGGCCGTGATCAAGGTAGCGCAGAGTGTCGGCATTCCGCTGGCTGAAATCGCCGCCGCGCTGTCGCATCTGCCGACGGAGTCGATGCCCGACACCGAGGATTGGGCTCGCATTTCAGAGGCTTGGCACAACGATCTCACACGCAGAATCAATCTGTTGACCGCATTGCGTGACAAGATGGCGCTGTGCATCGGCTGCGGCTGCCTGAGTGTCAACCGCTGCCCGCTGGTCAATCCAGATGACCGGCTGGCCCTGGAAGGTGCCGGCGCCCGGATGCTCGTCGACGGTGAGAGTTTGGATGAACAGGCATCCGCGCTAAGGGATCAGCAGAATACTGCCGGCTGATCGTCCCGCCTCAATGTCCTCATGCGCCTTCGCAACGTCTGCCAGGCTGTATTCGTCGCTGATCTCGGAAACGATGCCCGTCTCCATGGCGCGGATTGCCGCATGGGCGGCCTCGCGATAGCGCCCGATGTCGGCGCACCATGCCATGATGCTGGGTTGCGAGAGCGACTTGCCCGGCCGGAGCTCCTCGACCGGGACGGGCGGGATCGGGCCGGCAGCCTGGCCGATCGTGACCGCCATGCCGAAAGGCCGGACCGAACGGATGCTTTTGATCAGCATGTCGCCGCCAATTCCGTCATAGGCGACATCGACGCCGATCCCGCCTGTCATTTGCTTGACGTCCGCGACGATATCGGCTCCTCGTCCAACAATCAGATGGTCTGCTCCATAGGATTGGGCAAGTGCCGCCTTTTCAGCTGTGCTGACAGTGCCGATGATGGTGGCGTTAAGCGACCTGGCCCAGCGAACGAGAATGCTGCCAAGCCCACCCGCAGCCGCGTGGATCAACACAGTGCTTCCGTCACCAAGCTCATAGGTCTTCTTCAGCAGCATATAAGCGGTCATGCCCTTGAGCAGCGAACTCGCGGCTGTCTTGGCAGAAACCGTATCGGGGAGCCGCACCACCCTCTCCGCCGCAATGTTCCTCGTCGAGCAATAGGCGCCGACAGGCGGTCCCGCATAGGCGACGCGGTCGCCCGGCTTGAAGTCGGCGATATCAGGACCGACGGCTTCCACCACACCCGCGGCCTCGGCGCCGATCACGGCGGGATAGGATGGCAGCACGTAGACGCCCTTGCGGTGATAAACATCGAGGAAGTTCGTGCCGATGGCCTGATGACGGATCTTGATCTCGCCCTCACCGGGAGGGCTCGTCTGTTGATCCTCAATCCGAAACTGGCTGATGTCGCCGGGTGCGTTCAGCAATACGATTTGGTCGGTCATCCCTGATCTCCTTTTCGCACGCAGATTATTCCCTGGGCAGATGTGTGAAAATTCCCTATTGTCTCACAATGGATGGGAAGGAATTCACACATATGGACTGGGACGACTTGCGCCATTTCCTGGCGCTTGCCCAGGCGGGAACGTTCCTCGGCGCGGCCAAACAGATCGGCGTCGAGCACGCGACGATCAGCCGGCGCGTCGCCTCGCTTGAAGGCAGGCTGGGGCGCAAGCTCATCGACCGCCGCGGGCGGCGCGTCAGCCTGACCGCCGACGGAGAGCGGGTTGCCAGGCATGCGGCGCTTGTCGCCTTGCAGACCGCCGCGATCGAACAGCTTGGCCGCAGTAGCGCCACAGAGATGCAGGGCCATGTCAGGATCAGCGCCCCACCCGCTCTATCGAGCGTGCTGGTGGCGAGACCTTTGGTCGCCATCAGGCAAGCCTATCCGGGCATAGAGATCACGCTTGTCGGCGAGAAGCGGCTCGCCTCGCTCAATCGGCGGGAGGCCGACATTGCGGTGCGGCTGTCGCGGCCGGAAGAAGGYGACTATACCATCACCAAGCTCGGAGAGATCGCTTTCCACCTCTACGCATCGAGGTCCTATCTTGAGGCCGTTCCGCCATCCGAATGGACCTTCATCGGCTACGACGAGAGCATGAGTGCTTCGCCACAGCAGGCACGTCTCATCGAACTTGCGGCCGGCCGGCCGATCGCGGTGAAATCATCCGTTCTGGAATTCCAGGCCGCAACCGCCAAGCTTGGCGGTGGTGTCGTCCTGCTGCCCGATTTCGCCGTGGCGGACACGGATGGTCTCGTACGGATCAAGGACGACAACCCGCTGAGACGGGAAGTTTGGCTGGTGGTTCACGCGGAGATCAAGGACCTGCCGGCGGTTCGCACCGTCATGGAGGCGTTGAAAAGCACCTTCGGAAGATAGTTTGCCAACAACCGGGACCGCTCGCGTGCTGCGGACGGCCTGCAATCTATCCGGGGCGAACGGAAGTTTCAGATCTCACAACATCCAGAAATAGTCTTCAACGGTGCCGGCCCGATCGGGAATTTACGATCATCGCCGAGGGATGCCGCTTGTTCCACTATCGCGCCGGAAAGATTAGTGATAACTGTATTAGCGGTCATCAAGACCGATTTTCGAGGGGAGACAGTCATGACGCCTTGGGAAATCGACGGGCTGGAAATGGCGAATTGCAATTGCGATTTTGGATGCCCGTGCCAGTTCAATTCACTGCCCACACACGGCAATTGCGAGGCCGCCGTGGGTTTCATCGTGAAGTCAGGCCATCATGGCTCGGTTCGCCTGGACGGCATCAAATTCGCCTTGACGGCGCAATGGCCCGGTCCAATCCATCTCGGCAACGGAACGGTGCAGTTGGTGGTGGATTCGAGCGCCACGCCGGAGCAACGCGACGCGGTGGCGACGATCGTGTCCGGCGGCGACACCGAGGACATGGCGACCATGTTCTGGGTCTTCAGCAAGATGGCGCCGAACAAGCTCGAAATACTGTCCAAGCCGATCGACGCTGAGATCGATATGGATGGGCGAACAGGACATGTCCGGGTGCCTGACGTCTTCGATCTGACGGTCGAGCCGATCCGCAATCCGGTGACGGGCGCCGAACATCGGGCACGCATCAACCTGCCGCACGGCTTCGAATACCGCGTCGCCGAAATGGCCAGTGGCACGACGCGCACCTCTGGTGCGATTTCGCTCGAGAAGAGCAACAACACACATGCACATATCTGCCGGATATATATGAACGGCCAAGGCGTTATCGATCACGCAGCCTGAGGTCGGACCGTGGACCAGTCGGGTGTCGAACGCATCCTTACCCGTGACCGCCTGATTGTCATCGCGGCGCTCCTAGTTGGCGTCACCCTTTCAGCCTGGTTCATCCTTGAAGGCGGTGGAACGGGCATGTCCGCGATCGGCATGTCCTTGCAAACCGGACCGGCAGGCGCGCTCCTCTCCGGTGCGCCGGATATGGTCAGCCCCTATGTCTGGACGCTTCGCTACGCTGCTGTCATCTTCTTCATGTGGTGGCTGATGATGGTCGCGATGATGCTGCCGAGCGCCTCGCCCGTCGTCCTTCTCTATGGGGCTCTCCATCGTCACCGCGGCGCCCTGGGGGCACTTGAATTTCTCTCCGGCTATCTCTCCGTATGGGCGGTGTTCAGCCTGGCGGCGACGCTGATACAGGGCGTGCTCGCGGCAAGCGGGCTGATATCGGCGATGTATATGAACCTCGCGACCACCACGCTGGCGGCGGTGGTCCTGATCGGCGCCGGTCTCTATCAACTGACTCCGGTGAAAGCCGCCTGCCTGGCGCACTGTCGCGGCCCGGTCGAGGCGCTGACGCATCATCGACGGACCGGGCGTGCGGCAGCATTCCGCATGGGACTTGTCCACGGCCGCTATTGCCTCGGCTGCTGCTGGGCCCTGATGGCGTTGTTGTTCGTTGGCGGCATTATGAACATCTGGTGGATCGTCGCCATCACGCTCTATGTCGCAGTGGAGAAACTGGCGCCCGGCGGAAGGCGGCTGTCACAGTTGATGGCGGCCGTGCTTCTTGTCGCCGGRCTGTCTCTGCTGGTGAAAACGGCAAGCGGCTTCTGACGAAACCATCTACTCCACGCCGTGATCCCTTTCTACTGGGCCAGGATAGGTCCCTTCTTCGCTTGCCAAGCCGACAATCCAAGCTTGGCGCGCTCGTTGTTGATGGAATCGATGTACATGGCCTGGATTACACTATCGAAGACGACTGCAGCTGGGACACGCTGGTCGGCAGCTTCGCGCCGGGAACGGACTTTGCCGCAAGCGGGCTTTCAGTTGGCGTCCCAGAACCATGACCTGGAAGAGTGTTCTCGTAGTTCCGCACGAATGACGCCGATGTCCTTGAGCTGGTCGTCGGAGAGATCGGTCAGGCGGGGCAATCTTCTTCCCCGCCGATTGCGGATCCGGACGGCAATGGCACAGATGGCGCGAATGCCTTTTGATAGCTTCCGGACCATTTGAGTGCTTTCCAAATCCAACGCCATGTCAGCCCCCGTTTCGCAACAGAGTGGAAATATCACTGGCCGAAGCCAGAGACATCCCTTATGGATTAAATGCAATTCATAAGGATATCTTTGGTGTTGAATCTCGACCACATCGCAACGTTTTTGGCTGTCGCGGAACTTGGAAGCTTCACCGCAGCTTCACAACGGATCGGCCTGACGCAGCCGGCGGTGAGTCTGCAGATCAAGCTCCTGGAGCAGCGGCTGGGCGTGAAGCTCATCGAGCGCATCGGCCGACGTGCGCAGCCGTCGCCGGCAGGGCTTGATTTTGTCGTCCATGCGAGACGGATTCTCAGTGAATGCTCCGCAGCTGAAGACGCGATGGCTCCCTATCGCGACGGTGGCGTTGGTCGCGTGAGGATCGGCAGCGGCGGCACCGCGTCCATCCATCTTCTTCCGCGCGCCGTCGCCGCAGCCAAGCAGCGGATGCCGGGCCTGGAAATTGTCGTTCGGATCGGCAACACCGATGAGATATTGCGCGACCTAGAGATGAACACGCTCGATCTCGCCGTGGTCACCCTTCCCGCATCCGGCCGATCCCTGGATATCGACCCCTTTTACGTCGAGGAGTTTCTCGCCGTCGCACCCGAGGGAAGCCAGATGCCGGAAGGCGGGCCGGACGCGGCATTTTTAGCCGACAAGACACTGATGCTTTACGACGGCGGCAACACCCGCGCGGCCACGGACGCCTGGTTCACAGCAGCGGGAATCCGACCTGAACCGAAGATGGAATTTGGAAGCGTGGAAGCGATAAAGGAGCTTGTCTCCGCGGGATTGGGATGGTCCTTGCTTCCTGCCATGGCTCTCAGGCCGGAACGAGCCCATGGTTTGAGGACGTCACCGGTAAGCCCCACATTGACGCGACAGTTGGGCCTGGCAATTCGTCGAGACAAACATCTGACACGTGGGCTGCGCGAGATCATCAAACAGTTGCGCGAGCATCAGCAGTGATACGTCATCCTGTGCAGGCTTGCGAGTGACAGGCGCAAGCGCCGGCACGCTTGAGCCCAAATTGAAATGCTCTCCGTGAAAGGCCATATGCCCAGGCCGAGACGAAGAATTGGGGGAATCCGCAATGGCAGACACCGTCTTTTTGGCCGGCGCCACGGGCGCGATTGGACGCAAGTTGCTGCCGATGCTCGTGCAGGCAGGTTTTGCGGTTTATGGCACGACGCGAAAACCTGACCGCCAGGACGGCATTCGCCAAGCCTGCGCGATCCCGGTGGTTGTCGATGTCTTCGATACCGAGGCACTGAAAACGGCGGTGGCCATGGCGAAGCCGCGGATCATCATCCATCAGTTGACCGACTTGCCCTTCGGCCTCGACCCAGCGCAGATGGAAGAAGGCCGTCGCCGCAATGCACGCCTCAGAGAAATCGGCACGAAAAACCTGGTCGACGCCGCCGTTGCGGCCGGTGCGGAAAGAATGATCGCGCAAAGCATCGCCTGGGTCTATCAGCCGGCGGCCCCATCGATCACGGAAGAGATGCCGCTGCAGGAAAGTGCTGCCGCAGTCCGGACGCTGGAGCAGCTGACGCTTGAAACAGTTGGTATTGCCGGCACGGTCCTGCGCTATGGCCTGCTTTACGGGCCGGAAACAGGCAGCGACGCGCCGTCCGGTTCGACAGTGCCGCATGTCGACGATGCAGCGCGCGCCGCATTGCTGGCGGCGAAAGCGACGGTTTTCGGCACCTTCAACATCGTCGACGACGGGGGCCCGGTCTCCAACGCCAAAGCAAAATTCATGCTTGCCTGGTCTCCTGTCAGGCACGAGGTGTGACTGGAAATATCCCACGCGATTTCCAGGATTCGCTCAGATCGCTTGCTCGCCGCGCCGTGCGCAGAGCGTCGAGCGACGGCGGTTCGTTTCCGTGCCCCAACAGAAGCGGCCTTTTTGCAACGGGGGCAATTTCTCGCTTACACGCTGGAACGCGAGGGGTCGTCGGTCGTTCAGGCATGGGGCTGGCTTCACGGTCGATGCTTTTCAGGCTCGTTACCCAACCGCCGAGGCGGCCCCACCTCTCTCGACCTTCACATCAGTTTCTCGAAAAACGGCCCGGCTCCGTCTGCAATTTCGCGGAAAATACGTCACGGGCAAAGCGCTCGTGGAACTCGCGATTCCCGACATCGTTGTTGGTTTCAGGGGTCACCATGAACCCACAACGACACCTGATGCCCTATGAAGACGTCTAATGGACTGCGAGGACTCGATCGAAGACCGCTTCCTGGAAATGGTCGACGAAGCCCGTGAGAACGGCTGGAACGCGGCGGAGATTGCGCTCGCGCTCAACAATCTGGCCCGGCGCTTGCGCCCCAGGCCGCATTTTGTTGGCAGTTCGATAATGATCCTCGCTTGCCGGGTGCGTTGCCGGCTACACCAATGCGTCAGCCTCAATGCCCAGTTCATCGCAGAAGAAGCGAGCGCCAGCGGATGTCACGGTGATGGTACGGCGCTTCGAACCCGGAACCAGATATCCCCGGTCCAGCATCATTTCCGTCAGCTTGGCGCCGAGATAGCCGCCAAGATGATTGCGCCTTTCCGTCCAATCCAGGCAAAGCCTCACCCGCGCTCTCTGTTTTGACGGCGGCGGCAGC
This sequence comes from Rhizobium sp. P2_G2, assembly GCF_056403555.1. Classification (NCBI taxonomy): domain Bacteria; kingdom Pseudomonadati; phylum Pseudomonadota; class Alphaproteobacteria; order Hyphomicrobiales; family Rhizobiaceae; genus Rhizobium; species Rhizobium sp. P2_G2. The sequence continues at coordinate 5,701 of NZ_JBFUFF010000026.1, read as the reverse complement.
GGATGTTGCGCATGCCGCTCGAACCAGGCTTGGCCTGCCTCGCTGAAATCGAGACCATCGGGCTTGAGCACCAGCAGGTTTCGCTCCGAAAGACGATCGAGCAGCCTCACCCCGAGCCTCCCTGCAAGATGATCATAGCAAAGTCGCGCATGGCACAGAGCAGCATCGTGCCGGACCCGGTGAACAGGAGGGCTCGCCCAATTGGACAAGCTTTCGATGATCTCGGCGATTTCTCCAGACGCCAGGCGATAGAAGCGGTGTCGCCCTTGCCTCTCAACGGCCAGCAGTCCGCCATCGACCAGTTGGGCAAGGTGCGGGCTTGCCGCCTGTGGCGAAGCGCCTGCCAGGAAGGCCAGTTCCCCCGCGGGCCGTGTCGTGCCGTCACTCAAGACCATAAGGATCGCCGCCCGCACGGGGTCACCGATCAGGGCACCCAGTTCGGCCAGCGAAACCGGGGAGATGTTTTTCTCAGGCGAAGCTGAATGTGCAGGAATAGCGGTCATGCCATCGTTATAGATGCAAGCACRGGCTCGATGCTAAAGGAATTTCTGAAACATCGCGGGCGCGGATGGGATCAAACTTGCAGGCATCACAACAAGGATGCAGCGATGACGGCTCCCATGAAAATGCAAGGCTTTGATATCGTCCGAGGCATAGCTCTCCTCGTCCTTTCGGCCGTGGCGTTCAGCTCGGCAGGCTTTTTTACCCGCAAAGCGCCCATCGATCTCTGGGCGATGATTTTCTGGCGGAATTTCTTCGGCACGATTGCCCTTGCCTTCGTGGTTGCTCTTACCTCGCGCGGCTCCCGTGGCCAACGATGGAAAATCGGCCGTCAGCATGGCTGTCATCGCCTTCAGCAGCTTCGGCACGGTCACCTATCTTGCGGCATTCAAATATACTGCTGTCGCCAATATCTCGATCATATATGCAGCCGCGCCTCTCACGACCGCCGCGATCGCCTGGGTTTGGCGGCATGAAAGAATGGCTCGGAAAACCCTGATAGCGTCCATGATTGCGTTGCTGGGCGTAAGTCTTACCGTCTTCCACTCGCTCGAGGTCGGAACAAGCTTTGGCGACGCACTCGCTCTTTTGATGACGCTCTCTCTTTCTCTGATGACCGTGGCCGCTCGCGGCAGCGACGTGCCGGCGCTGGTGATGTCATTGCTCGCCTCGGCGACGGCTGGTCTCATCGTTCTGCCGCTCGGCCATATGCAGGGCGCGAATTTTTCCATAACGGCAGCGGATGCGTTCTGGCTGGCGGGATTCGGCGTCGCCACGATGGCGATCGCACTGCCCTGCTATCTCGCCGGCGCCTCCCGGGTGGCCGCTGGCCGGGCCATGTTGATCAGCGCACTCGAAATGCCTCTGGCACCGCTCTGGGTGTGGCTTGCATTCGGAGACATTCCAGCTCTCGCCACGGTATTCGGAGGCATCCTGGTTGCCTGCTCGATTTTCTACGATCTGCGGGCGGGCAAAGCCTCGTCTGGCTCGATAGATGGCGCATGGGACCAAGTGGTCCCCCTGCCCCCAGAACGATGATTGCCCCATATCGATCGTTTTCCGCAGGTTCTGCGCGCCACGGGGGTCTTTGCATTTCGACCCCGGGGCTGTTCTCTCATTCTTCAGGAGATTTTTGTTTCGCATGCTGCCGACCTTCGGCATCAACTGAAGAGAAAGTCGTCCGCCGTCAGCGTCGTGGAATCAAAGGCGTGCAGGATCAGCTTGTCGTGGCCAAAGGTGATCCAGGTATCTGCGTCATGCTGGCTGATATGGGACTGAAGGCTAGAATAGTTGGTGATCCCCGCAAACTTCAGTATGGCGATATAGTCCGACCCGTGGGTAAAATCGGTGATGGTATCGATGTCGTTGCCCTTTTTGAATTGAAAAGTATCCTGATCGTCGCCGCCGGTCAGGGTGTCGTTTCCCTTGCCGCCATTCAGGACATCCAGGCCAGCTTCGCCGTAGAGCGTATCGTTGCCCATACTGCCGGTGATGTGATTGTCCAGCGCATTGCCGTGACCGGTAAGACCACCGGTGCCGAGCAAGATGAGCTGCTCGATATTGTCGCCCAGCGTGTAGTTGACCGTCGATTTTACCGTATCGGTTCCCTGCCCGGCGCTTTCCGAAATATCGATTGCCTGGCTTGAAACAATAAAGGTATCGTTTCCAAGCCCACCTTCGATCTCGCCATGCACAGTTCCGCCGCGTGTATCGACAAGGTCACGGCCACCGGCGAGCAGGATATCTCCGACGATCGTGCCATGATTGACGATTTTCATTTTGTCCGAGGTGTCAAACACCGCCGTTGGGCCGTGGATCTCGCCCTCGTTGATCAGCGTTGTCACGACGGACGCTCCCCCGCGGATATCGAGAGCGGTGTTGTTCCGGCTGGTGATCGTCCCCGAAGAGGTGTTGACGATCGTGCCTCCCGCCGCCATAGCAATCGTGTCGCCGGAACCGGAAGCGATAGAGCCGGAATTCGTCAGATCGATGCTGGTTAACGAATCGATGGCCGCAAATTTCGGGTCGATCGTTCCGTTGTTTATGAGGGACGTGCCGGTCGCCTGATTGATGAGGCCAACATCGCCGGTGAGCTCGCCACCTTTTTCGATCGTGATCTGATTGTCGTTGCCAGCCACCCCAATATCATAGCCGTGCTCGCCTGTCCCGGAGACCGTGCCGGAGATATCTAGCGTATTCGAAGATGCCTCGGGATAAAGCAGGATGACCGGCTCGTCGGTCGCGTCCTTCAGGGTGGCGGTCGCCATGATGATCCAGCTGTCGCCCGCGGTTTTGATTGCCAATTGATCATGGCTGTTCTGCTTGATCGTGTGGGTGGTCATGACGGTTCGCTCATTTTTCAGGGGGGTTTTGGTTTTGCAAGTTGCCGGTCTTCGGCATCAACTGAAGACAAAGTCGTCCGCAGTCAGCGTCGTGGAATTGACGGCGTGCAGGATCAGCTTGTCGCCGTCGCCAAGGGTGATCCAGGTGTCCGAACCGTGCTGGCTGATATGGGACTGGAGGCTCGAATAATCCGTGATCCCGGAGAATTTCAGGATATCGATGTAGTCGGAGCCGTGAACGAAATCGGTAACGGTGTCGACACCGTTGCCTTTGACGAAGACAAAATTGTCCTGGTCGGCGCCGCCAGTCAGTATGTCATTGCCTTTTCCGCCATTGAGGAAGTCCAGCCCTGCTCCGCCGGAGAGCGTGTTATTGCCGGCATTGCCGGTGATGTGATTGTCTGAATCGTTGCCTTGCCCGGTGGTGTTGCCCTTGCCGAGCAGGACCAGCATTTCGATATTCTCGCCGAGAATGTAACTTACGGTCGATTTGACCGTATCGTTGCCGCCGCCACTGCTTTGCACGATGTCGACATTCTGGCTCGACACGAGATAGGTGTCGTTGCCTCCGGATCCATCGACTTCGCCATGCACGGTTCCGCTGCGCGTATCGAGGAAATCATTGCCGTTTCCGAGATAGACGAGGCCCGTGATCTTGCCATGATTGACGATTTTCACACGGCCGTCGTCATTATCGTGCAGGGCGGCCCCCCCAATGATGCTTCCGTCATTGATGATTTTCGTCGCCCCTGAACCGGTGAATTCCAGCCCAAAATTGACGCCCTGGATCACCCCGCCGGCCTTATTGATGACGGTGCTGSCGGCTGCGCTGATAAAGGCGTTTTCCGCGCTTGCCCCAAGAGTTCCGCTATTGACAAAGTGAACGGCGCCGGTGGAATCAAAGCCGATGTCTTTAGCCTCGATAGCACCATCATTCACGTAATGATTTCCGTCCCGGTAATTGGCAATACCTTCAAACCCGGAAATCGAGCCACCCTTTTCGATGGTGATCGCCGTATCCTCGCCGTAGCAGTCCAGACCTACGCCCTTCTCGCCTTTGCCGATCACCTCACCGAATATGTTCAGCGTGTTGGAGTCATCGCCTATGTCGAAGAAAATGGCGGCTTGGTCCTTGACCGCCAGCGTTACACCGGCCTCGATGATCCAGTTGGAATGGGTCGTACTGATCGTCAGTTCCGTGTTGCTGTCGTGCTTGATGCGGTATGTCGGCATGGTGGTCGCCTCCTTAGAAGCCTGAATGGTCTGGTCTTTAGATTTTGCTGAAAGGCAAAGCCGCGGGTCGTGGTGTCCATTCGGACAGCAGGCGCGACTATCGCCTCAAAGGCTTGTAGCGAGATGCGCGTGGGCGGTGCCGGACGATTTCTAGATGTTGAATTCGAAGTCGTCGGCCGTCAGTGTGGTTGCCGTGACATGGTCAAGTACCAGTCTTTGACCCTGATCGAAGTCGATCCATGTGTTCGCCCCATGCTGGGTAATGTGCGAAGATAGATCGGCAAAGCTGCCGTAGCCCTTGACGCCATCGACGTCGATATAGTCCATGCCCTTGGTGAAGTCGGTGACGGTGTCGATGCCGTTGCCGGTGCGGAAGACAAATCGGTCCGCGTCCAGACCGCCGGTCAACATGTCGGCGCCCTTGCCGCCGTCGAGGTAGTCGACGCCGGCACCGCCATCGAGCGAATTGGCTCCGGCGTTTCCGGTGATGTGATTATCAAGCTCGTTGCCCGTTCCACTCAGGTTGGCTTTGCCGAGCAAAACGAGGTTTTCCAACTCATCGCCGAGATGGTAGCTCACCGTCGATTTGACGGTATCGGTGCCACCGTTGGCAAGCTCGGTGATATGCGTCTTCTGGCTGGACACCATATAGATATCGTCGCCTTCAAGCCCGGAAATCTCGCCGCTCAGTTTATTATCGCTGCGGACATCAATCACATCATCGTAATTGCTGAGAATGATATCTCCCGTAATCGAACCGTGATCAACGATCTTGACGGCGTTGCTGTGGTAATGCGCGTCTATCGCCAAATTGGCGGAGCTGATCGTCCCATCGCTGATAATCGTTGCCTTGCCGATGCTGTTGCTATTGGTATCGTCGCCGACAACCACTGCCGCGTTTGAAGCTTTAATCGTCCCAAGCGACAGGTTTTTCATTACGCCGCCAGTAAAGGCGACACCAAAATTTGCGCTTTGTACCAATCCGTTGTTGACAATGGAGCTCGATTCTGTCGCAGCAATCGCATACCCTTTTTCAGACGTGTTATAGATCTTGCCCGAATTGCCGACTGTATTCTCGCCGCCAGCCAGCAATATTGACGCGATGCCCACGCCATGAATCTCCGCATCCTTACCGACCTCGATACTATTGTTGCTTCCATAGACTTGGACCGCGGCATCGCCGGTGGTATCCGCCGCCGATTGCAGAAGGTCGCCGTCGATCGACAGTTTGATGAAACCGACCCCCTCGGGGACCATGATGTCGCTGTAAGCGGAGACAGCGATTTTTACCGAGTTGGGAATATCCCATTCGTCATATTTGCTGCTGAGTGTGAGGGTCTTGGTGAGATTGTGGTCCAAAACATATTTGCTCATTGCGTCCACTTCCTGGAGATCTGGGTTGCCGCCAACGCTCGAAGCAGAGGCGAGACGTGGCGGCGCCTCTATCGGATAAGTTTCTGCTCACACGCCTTCCAATCCTCAGCGGGTTGGCGCTGTGGGCGTAGGAAGCGCTCTGCGAGCAATCATCGTCCTAAGAAGAGCACAATTGGCCCGGTTCATCTTTGCGTTTTCGACCAGGAAGCTTGGCGATTTTGCCCAAAAGCGAGCGGAGAACAGTATATTAT